>DPWC01000091.1 GCA_003529305.1 Actinomycetota bacterium | reverse complement strand
GGCAAGACCACGACCATCCGCATGCTGATCGGCCTGCTGAGGCCGACCCGGGGAAGCATCCGCGTGGCCGGCATCGACGTGGTCGCCCGGCCCCGCCGTGTCCGCGAGGCCATCGGCTACATGGGGCAGAAGGTCAGCCTGTACCAAGGCCTCACCCTGCGGGAGAACGTGCAGTTCTACGCGGGCCTGCACGGCCTCGAGGGATCGGCCCTGGGACGGCGATGGGCCGCGCTGCGCGAACGCTTCTCGCTGGCGCAGGCCGAAGGCTCCAGGGCCGAGGACCTGCCGGCCGGGCTGAGGCAACGCGCGGGACTCGCGCTTGCGATGCTGCACGAGCCGAACGTGCTCTTCCTGGACGAACCCACGGCCGGCCTGGATCCTGCTGCTCGTGTGCGCACATGGGATCTGATCGCCGAACTCAGTGGTGCTGGTGCCGATGTCATCGTGACAACGCACTATCTCGCCGAAGCCGAGGCCCTGGCCGATGACATCGTGCTGATCCACCACGGGCGCGTGGTAGCCCAAGGAGCGCCGGAGATCTTGCGAGCCAACCATTCGACTCCCGGTGTTCGGATCGTCTCGGCTGCCGTTTTCAGCGATGACCAGTTGCGCGAACGATTGATTCGCGACCTGAGCCACATTCTGGGGATTCCGGTCGGATGCATCGTGGGGAGCCACGATGTAGTGATCACCGGGGGCGACCTCGTGGTGCTGCGGCGGGCAATCGTGCAGTGGTTCGCCACCAGTGCCGTGGCTCTGGAAGGTTTGGCCGACGCCGAAGCCGATCTCGAGGAAGTCTTCTTCGCCCTCACGACAAGCGACACTCCATGACGCTCGAAAGCTCAGCGGTTCTTCCGCCAGCTCCCGGCGCAGTCAGTACGCGGCGGCTTCTCGTGGTCCAAGCGTTGTACGAGGTGCGCGTCCTACTGCGCAACGGCGAACAGGCGTTGCTCACTGTGGTGATACCACTTCTGGCACTGGTGGGCTTGACCCGAACCAGCGTGGTGACTCTCGAAGGTACGACAACGCAAGCCGATCGGATTTCCACTGTCGTGCCAGGGATCATCGCCCTGGCTTTGCTGTCGAGTGCCTTCACGGCGCAAGCCATCTCAGTGGCCTTTGATCGGCGCTACGGCGTGCTGCTGCACGCGGGAACCACACCGCTAGGGCGCTTTGGCCTGATTGCCGGAAAGACGCTGGCCGTCACCGCTCTGGCCGTGGCGCAGGTTGCCGTGGTGAGCGCGGTGGCATTGGCCCTCGGCTGGCGGCCAACTGGTGGACTCACCGGAGCACTCGCCATTTTCATCCTCGCACTGCTGGCGGTCACGGCTTTCTCCGGACTTGCCCTGCTGATGGCAGGCACGCTTCGGGCCGAAGCCACGCTGGCCGCTGCCAATTTGGTCTTCCTCCTGCTCCTTATTGGCGGTGGCACGGTTCTTGCTTCCACGCAAGTTCCCGAAGCAGCCCGCGTTGTTGTCAATCTGCTGCCGACCGCCGCCCTAGGCACCGGATTGCGTGCCGTACTGCGTGATGGCACCCAGGTGCCGCTGCACTGCTGGCTGGTGTTGGTGACCTGGGCCACGGTGGCGGTAGGTGCGGCGCTGCGCTGGTTCCGGTGGGATTAGCCCGTGATCACCGCTCGTCGGCTCTTTGCGATCAATGTCGTCGCCCAATGCGTGATTGTGGTGACCGGTGCGTTGGTCCGACTCACCGGAAGCGGGTTGGGCTGCCCCACCTGGCCTGAATGTGCCGAGGGTTCTTTGGTGCCAACCGCCAACCAGCTCGAAGGCGTCTCCAAGTTCATTGAGTTTGGCAACCGACTACTCACTTTCGCTCTGATGATCATCGTTATCGCCTGCATAGTGGCCGCACTTCGCACCAGACCCCGGCGCAAGATCCTGGTGGTTCTGTCATTCAGCTGCCTTGTGGGTATTGCCCTACAAGCGGTGATCGGAGGCATCACAGTGCTCACCGGGTTGAGTCCGTGGGCTGTTACCGTGCACTTTCTGGTCTCCATCGCGTTGATCACCGTGGCAACGGCGCTGTACGAGATCGCTCAGCGTCCCGAGCATGCCCTTGACCAGTGGACTATTCGGCGTGAACTCGTGCCATTGTCGTGGGCCTGTGTCATCGCGGCCCTGCTCGTCGTGGTTCTGGGAACACTGGTCACCGGAAGTGGACCGCACGCAGGTGATGCCGCCGCTTTCGTCCGCTATCCCTTCGACATACGCACCATCGCGTGGCTGCATGCCGATGTCGTCATCGCCCTGTGTGGCTGTGTGATTGCTTTAGTGACCTCCTTGAAGGTTCTGCACGCACCACAGGAACAGCAGCGAGCGGCGTGGGGCCTGTTGCTGCTTCTACTCGCCCAGGGCTTCCTGGGTTACACGCAGTTCTTCACCGGCGTGCCTGAAGTTCTGGTCGCCATTCATGTAGCTGGCGCCTGTGCCACCTGGTGGCTGGTACTCAGACTTTTTGTCGCGCTGCGGACTGCGCCAGAAGCAACTGTGAGTGCGGCAGCTAACTCTTAGCCATCCGCGGATTCGGCTTCAACACTAAATACCGGCCGACCATTGCTGCATTCCACCTGCAGATCCACCTGATTGGCATCCGATAGGAAGGTGATCTCAGCTCCGTCGGCCGGGCCTCGACTCACCTGAGCCACCCGGAAACCCTGAGCGGGCGACCACGCGGTCAGCGTCACCGATTCGGCACGACAGCGGGCCACCACGGTTCCGCCCACGGTCGAATACGACGCGCTGCGGCCAGGTCCCCGCGCGCCAACTGCCCCATCATCAAGACGGCGGAAGCGCTCCTTATCGATGCGATCCCGCGGTCGAGGGGGCTTGGCAACCTCGCCACTTGGGGACATCACCGAGGGCTCCGTGGCCGATGTCATGGAATTGCGCTGCCCCCCCGCCGCGTCCCCGCTACCAGATGTTGGGACCGACACCTGCAGTGCCGCCGCGTCTGACGCTGGCGTCAATCCACTTCCCACCGCTGTGATCGCGGCATAGGCGACAGTTGTGGCAACGGCGGCAACCACCGACCACACCAACGCCAACCACAGCGGCCGTCTCATCACGATCCCATTCTGTCGGGCCTGAGGGAGTGAGTGATCCAACAGCGACCCCTTATTGGGCTAAGGGCTTCCTAAGCCCACTGGTCCCCCTCACAAGAGCCCTAGGCGGGGCACCCGCCGCACTACATTGAGCATGTGCCGCAAATTCTCATCGTCGAAGATGACCCTGAAATCAGGCGAGCGCTCATTCACGCTCTTCAAGAACGCGGGCATGCGGTCGCCAGCTCGCCCACCGGCATGCAGGGGCTCAACGATGCGCTCACCGGAGAGCACGATCTGGTCGTTCTCGATCTAGGCCTTCCTGACATTGACGGACTCGAGCTACTGCGCATGCTGAGGGCGGTCTCATCCATCCCCGTCATCGTGGTGACCGCTCGCGGAGACGAGGCCTCGCTGGTACGGGCCTTGGAAGTCGGTGCTGACGACTTTGTGCCGAAACCCTTCTCTGCTGCCTCGCTGGATGCTCGGGTTCGTGCGGTTCTGCGCCGCGTTAATGACGATGCCCCTGCTGATTCAACGGTCACCGTCGGCAATCTGGTGATTAACCCCGAGGGCCGAACAGTCAATCTCGACGGTCAGGAACTGGACCTCACTGCACGCGAATTCGATCTGCTGCTCTACCTCGCCCGTCACACGGGTCGCGTGGTGTCCAAACGAGAACTCACCTTGGAGGTGTGGCAACAAGCCTACGGCGGCGCCGACAAAACGGTGGATGTGCACCTGTCGTGGTTGCGGCGCAAACTCGGAGAGACGGCAGCAGAGCCTCGGTACATCCGGAGCGTGCGCAATGTAGGCGTCAAACTCGTAGCTCCTGAGGACTGATCATGCGCCGCCGTATCGTGGTTCTGGTAGGCGCCACCACCTCCATCGTTCTACTCGCCTTCACCTTGCCACTGATCCTGCTTGTACGCGATGTCGCGACCAATGCGGCACTGCAGCGCGCCACGACCATCACGCAGTCCCTGGTGCCTTTGGTTGCCAACGGCACAGCGATAGATATCGCCCTTGCTCTTGATTCACTACAGACCCCGGGTGGCACCACGGTGTCTGTCGTGCTCACTAATGGACAAACGCTGGGCGCTCCCCGGCCCCGAGACGGTGCGTTGGACTCGGTGCGAGCCGGTGGCCCAGCAGGGATATTCGCCACCGCAGACAAAGGGCGCGTGGTGCTGCAACCAGTGTTCTCCGCTTCTGGGGTGCGTGTTGTCGCCGTCGATATCACGCGAGAATCCTTGACCAAGGGCTGGGAAAAAGCAGCGGTCGTGATCGTTCTCCTGGCCATTGCCCTGTTTGTCGCATCGCTCTTCATCGCAGACCGCATAGCCCGCACTTTGACGAGACCTTTGCGGGAGTTGGAACGCACCGCCAATGAACTCGCCGATGGTGATTTCAGCGCCCGGGCCAATGTCAACGAGCCCATAGAGATAGCTCATGTGGGATCGGCTATGAACGCACTCGCCCGGAGAATCGGGGAGCTGATCACCGCCGAGCGCGAGGCTGTAGCTGATCTGTCGCACCGGCTCCGCACCCCACTGACTGCCCTGCGCCTTGATGCCGACAGCCTGAGCGCTCCAGAAGAAAGAGACCGCATCGCTGCGGATGTCGACCTACTGGAGCGCAGCCTGGACGATGTCATCCGTACGGCATCGCGACCAATGACCAGCACACTGGTGCCCGTCTGCAACGCCAGCGCCGTCGTCGCTGACCGCGTTGCCTTCTGGTCGGCTTTGGCCGAAGAACAGGGCCGAGAAGTGGCGACAAGCATCCCGAGTGCCGCTCTGTGGGTGGGCGCCACCGAAGATGACCTCGCTGCCGCCGTTGATGCCCTACTCGGGAATGTTTTCGCCCATACCGACGAAGGCACCGCCTTCTCCGTCCGTGTGCACTCGTTGGCCAATCTCGACGGACTCATTGAGGTGTTGATCAGCGATGAGGGACCCGGGTTGCCAACAGGCGTTTCCGTATCCGGGCGCGGCGTCTCAGGATCGGGCTCCACGGGATTAGGACTTGATATCGCCCGTCGCATTGCTGAATCAACAGGTGGTTCATTGGCGTTGGATTCGATCGATCCGCATGGCACCCAAGTCCGACTGCAATTGGGTGTCACAACGCCACCGGACTAGAGCATGCCCTCCAAAGCGGTGCAGCGCTGCATCAGTGCAGGAACGGATCGATCGCTACGGCCGCAAACAACAACGCGAGGTAAGTGATCGACCAGTGAAAGAGTCGCAGGGGTTGCGCAGCTGCCTCGGTCCGCGCTGCCTTCTGCAGACGGTGAGCCTCTCGCAAGAACAGTGCCCCCAACACGCTCGCGGCAATTGGGTAGAACGCGCTCGTTCCCGCAACAGGCCACAGGACTAGCGACACCACCACCATCGCCCACGAGTAACGAACGATGGATGCCGCCACGCTCTGGCGGTCCTTGACCACCGGCAGCATGGGGATGCCGGCCGAGGCGTAGTCGTCTCGGTAACTCAACGACAATGGCCAATAGTGCGGCGGCGTCCAGAAGAAGACCATGAGAAACAGCACCAACGGCGCCCAGGACAGACCACCAGTGACGGCACTCCAGCCGATCAACACCGGCATACACCCAGCGATCCCACCCCACACGATGTTCTGCGAGGTGCGCCTCTTAAGAAGGATGGAGTAGCCCACCACATAAAACCCGATGGCGAATGCCGCTAACGCGGCAGCCGCCAGGTTCACAGTCACCGCAAGCCAGAGAACCGCGCTGAGCGAGAGCGTCATAGCCCAAACGAGGGCCTGCCGAACGGTGATCTCACCAGTAGCCGTGGGACGCGACTGAGTGCGATGCATGATGGCGTCAATATCGCGATCAATGACGCAGTTGAAGGCATTGGCACCACCAGCCGCGAGGCTTCCTCCGACAAGCGTGGCGATGACGAGCCGCAGCGATGGCACCCCGTGAGCCGCCAGAAACATGGTCGGAACGGTGGTCGCCAACAAGAGCTCGATCACCCTCGGCTTGGTCAGCGACAGATAGGCCGCTGCCCGGCTGCCCTTCCGGGTTTGCACTTGAGTCACCGAACCGCCCACGAGAGTCGCGCCTTGTCCCGATGAACCCTAGTGCGCTGGATAGGGTGAGCGAACGATGCGGCAGTTGGCCGCGATGGAGCACGCGAAGGGAGTGGTCGGTGACCGGCGCCACACCGCTGTCCCCCACCCCCGACGGCAGAGACGGCACGGAAGACACAGGCAGCACAGACGGCACTGCCGGGATTGACGCTCGTGCCATTGCCACGGCGCGGGTCCTGGCAATGGATGCGGTCCAGCAGGTGGGCAACGGACACCCCGGCACGGCAATGGCGTTGGCTCCCATCGCTCACCACTTGTTCCAGAAGGTCATGGTGCATGACCCCGCCGATCCGCGTTGGTTGGGCCGCGACCGATTCGTCTTGTCCATGGGCCATGCCAGCGTCTTGCTGTATATCCAGCTCTACCTTTGCGGTTACGGTCTGACCCTGGATGACCTCAAGTCGCTGCGCACTTGGGGGTCGGCGACACCAGGGCATCCCGAATGGGGGCACACCGCAGGAGTCGAGACCACCACGGGACCGCTCGGCCAAGGAATTGCCAACGCTGTGGGCATGGCATTGGCCGCGCGGCGCGAGCGCCACCTGCTTGATCCTTCTTCACCGGCTGGGGAGAGCATCTTCGACCATCGCATCTGGGTGCTTGCCTCGGATGGCGACATCCAAGAAGGAGTCAGTGCCGAAGCTTCTTCGCTGGCGGGGCATCAGGGTTTAGGTCAACTCACGGTGATCTACGACGCCAATGACATCACTATTGAAGGTGGGACAAATCTGGCGTTGTCGGAGGATGTGGGTCAACGCTACGAGGCCTACGGCTGGCATGTGGAGCGTGTTGATCGGGCTCCTGATGGCGACATTAATGTGGTCGCCTTTGACCGCGCCTGTCAGCAGGCTAAGGCGCATACCGAGCGTCCCTCGTTGATCATTGTGCGCAGCACGATCGCCTGGCCCGCCCCCCACGCACAGGGCACGAGCGCGGCTCATGGCGCCGCCTTAGGGGCCGACGAAGTGGCCGCAACCAAGCGGGTCCTCGGCTTCGATCCGGCCCAGATGTTCGAGGTTCCGCCGGATGTGCTGTCGCATACTCGACTGGTTGCCGATCGAGGAGCGCGGAGTCGTCAAGAATGGAACCAGCGCCGATCGGCGTGGACGGCAGCGAACCCTCTGTCAGCCAGTTTGTTGCAGCGCCTCGAAGCCCGCGAACTTCCCAACGGCTGGACGCAGCATCTTCCTGACTTTGAACCCGGGGCCGCCATGGCTACTCGGAAGGCGTCGGGCCTCGTCATCAACGCCCTCGCGAGAGTTCTGCCTGAACTCTGGGGCGGGTCGGCCGATCTCGGCGAGTCCAACAACACCGTGATCAAGGACGCCGATTCAGCCGCCGCGGTCGCCGCCAACAACAGCGGCCCAGGGGGGCGGGTTCTGCACTTTGGTATCCGCGAACACGCGATGGCGTCGGCAATGAACGGCATCGCCTTGCATGGCCGGTCACGCGTCTTCGGTGGCACCTTCTTGGTGTTCAGCGACTACATGCGTCCAGCTGTCCGCTTGGCGGCTCTCATGGGTTTGCCAGTGACCTACATCTGGACGCACGACTCCATCGGCGTCGGTGAAGATGGCCCCACACACCAGCCGGTCGAACACCTCGCTGCTCTGCGGGCTATTCCGAACCTGACCGTTATTCGCCCCGCCGACGCGGGTGAAACTGCTGCCGCGTGGCGGGTCGCCCTGACGGCCTTGAGCGGGCCTACAGCGCTGATCCTGACCCGACAGGATGTGCCCGTCCTTGATCGCACGGCAGCACAGATCATCAACGGCGGCGACGAACCTTTGCTACGAGGCGGTTACATCATCTCCGACGCGGTGAATCCTCAGGTGATCGTGCTGGCCAGCGGCTCAGAGGTAGCACTCGCCCTCAGCGCGCAGGCGCTATTGGCCCAGCAGGGCATTTCCGCACGCGTGGTATCCATGGCCAGTTTCGAGATCTTCGAACAGCAATCAGCGGAGTATCGAGAGAGCGTCTTGCCGTCCTCCCTGACCGCACGGGTATCGGTCGAGGCCGGCATCACCGATCCTTGGCGGCGCTATGTGGGCGACCACGGAATCAGTATTGGCATCGATCACTACGGTGCCTCGGCCGCCGCAGGAGTACTTTTTGAGAAATTCGGCATCACTGCCGAGGCTGTCGCACAGGCAGCAACTCAACTGCTGAGCCGTTGAACAACTGGGTTACAACGCGCCGTCCATGGCTTCCTAGTCTTCCCAGATTTCGCCGCGCAGTTTGGCCACTGCCTCGGCCAAAATCGCGTCACCGTCAATATCGGAACGCCGCTCACGCACATACGCAAGGTGCGTCTTGTAGGGCTCGTTCTTTGCCGCTAGCGGCGGATTGTCCTTGTCCTGACCTGATGGCGCGCCGCACTTGGGGCAATCCCACAGTTCGGGAACCTCGGCGTCATGCGCGAAGGATGGCCGCACCTCATGGCCCTCGGCGCACCAGAAGGACACCCGGATGCGGGGGGCGGCGTCGCCGCGCTCAGCCTCACCCATCGGTCCGGAACCGACTCGACTCCCCCGAATCGCACTGCCGCCTGCCATCGGTTCTCCTTCGTGAATTCTGCTTGCTGGTTATGACGCCTAACGGCGGAATTGTGTTCCCGCCTCACGACTCATTGTCGGCAGGCTCAGGTACCGACCTTGAGCACCAGGCCCAGTCCGACGATGCAGACCGCCCAGACGAGGCCGATCACCACGGTAAAGCGGTCGAGGTTCTTCTCCACGACCGACGATCCGCCCAACGACGATGACATTCCACCGCCGAAGAGGTCAGACAGTCCGCTGCCCTTGCCCTTGTGCAGAAGGACCAGCACCACCAGCAACACACTGGTCACCAGCTGCAGGACGGCCAAGGCCACGATCATGGGTTTCCTCCCTCAACAGCCCGCTGTGCCCGCACGGTGGCCGCAGCAGCGAGTTGCCTTAAGGATACGCACCACTTAAATGGTGATCTCATCGCGGTACCGCACGATGCGGGCAAATGCCTCAATCTCCAGACTTGCGCCCCCCACCAACGCGCCATCAATATCCGACTGCGCCATGAGTCCAGGAGTGGAGGCCGGGGACACCGATCCGCCGTACAGGATCCGTACCGCAGCGGCGGCAGCGCTGTCGGCCTCCTGCTCGATGGCCTGTCGCAGGGCAGCCGCAACTTCCTGCGCATCGTCATTAGTGGCCACCTGGCCCGTGCCAATAGCCCAAACGGGCTCATAAGCGATCACACAGTGCGCCACCTGCTCGGTGGTCAATCCCTCGAGGGCAGCAGCCAATTGGCTCACACAGTGCTCCACCTGCAGTCCCTGTTGACGCACCTCTAGAGGTTCGCCCACACAGATGATCGGGGTGAGGTCGTGGCGCAGTGCGGCGGCCACCTTGTCATGGACCGCGTCATCATCTTCCCCATGAAACTGTCGTCGCTCAGAGTGCCCCACGGCGACAAAAGTGCAGCCAAGTTTGGCCAGCATTGCCCCGCTAATCTCACCAGTGCGCGCACCGGCATCAACCGGTGAGAGGTCTTGTGCGCCGTAGCGCAACCGCAGGCGATCACCGTCAACGAGGGTCTGCACGGACCGGATATCGGTAAATGGCGGGAGCACGGCCACATCCACCGCGTCGTAATCCTGAGGTCGCAGGGTGAACGCCAATTTCTGCACATGGGCGATGGCCTCAAGATGATTGAGGTTCATCTTCCAATTACCCACGATCAGCGGGGTTCGCTCCGTCATCAGGACCCTTCTTCTAGTACGGCGATGCCTGGCAGAACTTTGCCTTCTAGGTATTCCAAACTCGCTCCGCCACCTGTGGAAATGTGGCTGAACTGGTCATCGGTGAATCCCAACGCACGCACGGCGGCTGCTGAATCGCCACCCCCGACAACGCTCAGGCCCTTCAGGCCGGCAAGTGCCCGAGCAACAGCCAAGGTTCCACCCGCGAAGGCGGGAAATTCGAAAACGCCTATCGGGCCGTTCCAAAAGACCGTTGCGGACTCGGAGACCCCTTGTGCGAAACGCTCCGCTGATTCTGGGCCGATATCTAGACCCATCCAGCCATCGGGAATGGAATCCGTCGGCACAACCTGGTGTGGGGCGTCCGCAGCGAAGTGATCCGCGACGACGATGTCGGTTGGCAAGCATATCTCCACCCCCCGCGCTTGTGCGCGCTCGAGGTATGCCTGGCAAGTGTGAATCTGTTCAGACTCCAACAAGCTGGTCCCCACACCATGACCCTGTGCGGCAAGGAAGGTGTACGCCATTCCACCGCCGATGATCAGACGATCGGCGCAGTGTAGTAGAGCATCAATGACATCTAACTTGTCTGAAACCTTCGAACCGCCGAGCACAACTGTGTAGGGGCGCGCAGGCTCTACCGACAACTTATCGAGTACTTCAACTTCACGCAGCACCAGATAGCCCGCCGCTCGCGGCAGCAGCAAGGCGATGTCGTAAACACTGGCATGGCGGCGATGACTCACGCCAAATCCATCACC
>DPWC01000086.1:2766-9160 GCA_003529305.1 Actinomycetota bacterium | reverse complement strand
CTGCGTCGAGCGGTGACAGCGTGGAACGACCACCCGCGCATTGAAGTGCTCGGAAACCTTTCGGCCGAGCGCCTCTCGATCGTCTCGTTCGTCTTGCGCTCGCCGTCGGGTCGCTACCTCCACCACAACTTCGTTGTTTCCGTACTCAATGACCTCTTTGGCATTCAGTCACGCGGCGGATGCTCCTGCGCTGGGCCTTACGGTCACCGACTCTTGGGTATCGACATCAACCGTTCCCATGAATTCGAGCGGGAGATCGCCCGAGGCTGCGAGGGCATCAAACCTGGCTGGGTACGGGTGAACTTCAACTACTTCATCAGCGAAGAAGTCTTCCGCTACATCGTGGAAGCAGTGGCGCTGATAGCCGACCACGGGCATCGCCTACTGCCGGACTACACCTTCGATCCGGCCACGGGACTGTGGCATCACCGCCGAGGACCGATCGACCCGCCCCTGCGTCTGTCGATGGTGAATTACGGCGCCGATGGCCGCCTGGAGTACCCCCACACGGTGCGCTCTGCCCCGGAATCGGTGTTGGCCGTCCACCTCCGGCAGGCTCACGACCTGCTGCACTCCGCCGCTGAGCCCGACCTAGCCGCCACCGATCGCGAAGCCTCAGTGACCGACGACTTCCGGGCGTTGCAGTGGTTCGACCTGCCCGCTGGGTGTTTGGCGAACTCCTAACGAGCTGGCGCTCAGGCCGTCGAGGTCGCCCCGCGCCGTTCTGGCACCACGGCTACAAACCACCAGAGCCACACCAAGTACACAAATAGGTACGCCGGGATGTACGCAAAGCCCATGATCAGTCCCGAAATTCCGGCGATCCAACCGGTGATGATCAGGCCACGCGGCAAGGCGCCGGTTCGTCGAGCCCACACGCTCACGGAAATCAGCATGCCAGCGAACATCGTGATGGCCACGGCATTGAGTACCGACACGATGAGCGTTAAGGCAACTATCGGTGAGGATGTCGGTTCGGCCGGGTTGTACTTCTGCAACAGATCCACGACCTGCGCACCGATGCTCGCTGAGACTCCATTGACGGCAAATCCCGCCGCCGAAACTGTCCCCAAAGCGGCGATCAGCCGCCACGCGGCGTAGCCGTCATCTCGGGCCCGTTCGGCCAGACCCACCGACAGCACCAGCACGGCAAAAGCAGTGAGGAAGTGCCCCACGCCGCTGGCCCGCCACGGAATCGATCCAATGGCGGTGTCCAGTTTGGTGATCACTGAGTAGTCGGTGTAGGACTTCAAGCCCAACACCGCGCGCTCAATGAAGAGTCCATTGAGGGCATGCACAGTGAAAGCCAACGCCATCACCAAGGCTGAGCGACGAAGAACGGTTCGAGATCCCATGGCCTACCCCTTGTCGTTGGGTACGCCTCAGTCTCCCAGCGCTAGCGCCGCCAAAGCGGCATTGACGATCGATCCCGGCGTGAGGTCGAAGATGCTGTACAACTCGGCCACCGTGCCTGATTGGCCGAACTTGTCCACACCCAGAGGCACCGTCGGGACGCCCATGGCTGAGCCCAGCCAGGCCATCGCGTGCGATGCCGCGTCATGCACCGTGACGATCGGCGCCTTCTGCGGGAACAGTTCCCTCAGGATCAACGGATACGCCGGCACGGAAGCACTGCGCACGCCGGCAGTTAGACCGCCGCGCCACGCGGTGTACAACCGATCCAACGAGGTGATATCCACGATGTGTGCGGCCACACCCTCGTCGGCCAACTCGGCGGCAGCTTCCAGCACCTCCGGCAGAACCGCACCACTGGCCGCCAGGTGCACCACCGGTGCGTCATTGGCCAGCAGATCAGGATTGGCCGCATGAGCATCGTGCAGGCGGTAGCCACCGGCAAGAACTTGGCGACGCAGCACCTTGTCGGTCAATCGTGCGCGCGCCGCCTCAAACGGCGCCTGGTCCAAGGGTCGAGTGCTCAGACGGAAGTACGCCGAGGAGTCTGACTCGCCCGCTGCGATGCGCTGCACGCTGTCGCACAGCAGCCAGTCCAATGCGCCAAGGTAAGCCGGCTCGATGAAGGTCACGCCCGGCAGTTCCAGACCGATTGATGCGGTGATGGTGGACTGGTGCGCCCCACCCTCTGGCGCCAGCGTCACACCCGACGGCGTGCCCGCGATGATGAATCTCGATCCGGAATAGGTGCCGTAGATAAACGCATCCAAACCTCGGCAGACAAACGGGTCGTACACCGTGCCAATCGGCACCAGTGGCTGATTCGACAGGTCCCAGGACAAACCCAGCTGCCCCAACAGCAAGAAGAGGTTCATCTCCGAGATGCCGAGCTCGATGTGCTGACCACTCGGACTCTGTCGCCACTTCAGCATCGGATCGTCGTCGTTCCAGTCGCGAATCTCGTTGGGTGAGTAAACGCCCACGCGATTGATGAAGCCTGCCAAGTTAGTCGAGGTCGCCACATCCGGCGCCGTGGTGACCAAATAAGGAGCCACCGATTCCTCACGCGTCAGACTTGTGACAATGCGACCGAAGGCTTCTTGCGTCGAGATCGGCTTACTGGGCGATCGTTGCTCCGCGCGCTCGGGGACAGTGACGGCCAGCTCGCCGCTGGGTCGAGTACGCGTGAGCAGTTGGGCGCGCTGATTACACCAACGACCCGCGGTGGTGTCTTCAGGAATGCGGTCCCACTCCGTGGCCGTCGTCAGTCCCACCTGGGCGCGCATCTCTGTGACTTGATCAACGGAGAGCAGCGCTGAATGGTTACGCGGGTTTCCCGCAGTGGGAAGCCCCCAGCCCTTCACCGTGTAGGCGAAGATCACGGTCGGGCGATCCGAGGCCGCATCCGCCTGCCGGTAGGCATCCAGCATGGAGGCCAGATCGTGGCCACCCAGATCGGTCACCAAAGGAGCGAGGTCCTCATCCGAGACACTGGCGATCGCCTGTCGGGCACCTTCGGGAGCACCGTCGAGGAATCGGGTGCGCAGCTCCTCGCCCTTGAGTCCGAACAAAGACTGATACTGCTCATTGGGCATGGCATCAATCCATGCCCGCAGGTCCTCGCCGTAGGTCTCTTTGAACTTGGCCTGCAGGCGTCGGCCGTACTTGACCTCGATGACCTGCCAGCCGGCTGCCAAGAACTGGGCTTCCCACTGCAGTGCTTTGACACCGGGGACCACACGGTCCAAGGACTGGCGATTGAAGTCCACAATCCAGGTGACATTGCCCAGACCCTGGGTGGCCTGATCGACGATGGCCTCCCAGATGTTGCCTTCGTCCAACTCGGCATCGCCCAGCAACGCGACAAATCGCGAGTGGTCACGAATGCCGAAGTGATCGTCAACATAACGGCGAGTCAGTGCCGCAAACAACGGCGCCACCGGACCCAAACCCACCGAACCTGTGGAGAAGTCAACGGGGTCAGGGTCTTTGGTGCGCGAAGGGTACGACTGCAAGCCGCCCGCCTGCCGCAGTCGCGTCAAGTACGAGCGGTCCAAGTTGCCCAAGAGGTATTGGATGGCATGAAACACCGGCGAGGCATGCGGCTTGACCGACACCCGGTCGGCGGCGTTGAGGTGCGCAAAGTACAGCGCCGTCATGGCCGTGACCAATGACGCTGACGAGGCCTGATGTCCGCCCACCTTGACACCGTCACCGGTGCTGCGGTCATGGTTTGCCGAGTCCACGATGCGCACGGCCAGCCACAAGATGCGGCGCTGGATTTCGTCGAGGACTTCCAGATCCACAGTGGGATCGATCTGGGGGTCGTTGATCTCGGTAACAGCCGTCATAGGCACCACGGTAGCAAGTGCGAATGGGCCCTAGACCAAAGGTCTAGGGCCCATTCGGACGATCGAGACGCCGCTAGGCGCGTTTGATGAACAACCCGCCGATGATCTCGACGACGCCGATGACAATCAACAGGATCGCCGTCCACCAGGTCAGCACCACCAGTGACGACAGCGGAGCAGCCAAGACGATCACCGCGGCGATGATGCCCACGATGCCGGAGAAGATCGTCCAGCCTCGCCCTGGCATGCCGGGATTGCCCAGACCAGCGAACAGCCGAGCGATGCCGTTGATCAACCAGCCGGCACCGATGAGAATCGCGACCAAAGCAAGCGCCTTGGCATCCGAGCCTTTTTCGGAACTCACAATGTTCTTGACCAGAATCAGGCCCAAGATCAGTGAGGCGATTCCAGAGATAAGGAACGCGGCCCGACCACCACCATCGAGTCCTGGAGCCAGTCCTGCCACCACCTGCAGCACACCAGAGATCAGCAGCCACAGGCCGAGGAAGAAGGTGATGGTGACCAGTACGCCCTTGGGGTAGGACAGCAGAAGCAGTCCGATGACCAAAGAGACCAGTCCGTTGACGATGACTAGCCCCTTGGAGCCAGCCAGAGCGCCTACCGGATTGTTGGATGTAGTTGCCGTGTCATTGCTCATAGAGGAACTGTGCGGCATCAACCCGACGCTCACCGGTAGCGACACGGTGCAAGGCCGAATTCGTCAGATCCTGTTCCGGCCTAGCTAAAGGGGCTCGGCCCTCGTCAATAGCAAGCAATTCACGCACCAGCGGGAAAACCTGTTCACGCTCCACCAAGAACGCATCGTGACCGAAATCTGAAGTGATGATGCGCAGATCGCCGACGGTGGTACTGATGCCTTCAGCCAACTCGCGCTGCAGATACAACGGATACAGCCGGTCACTGTCAATGCCAGCCACGATCACTGGCGCCGTGATGGTCGCCAAGGCACGCGCTGTTCCGCCACGACCACGCCCTAAGTCCCAGGTGGTCATGACATCGGTCAATGACACATAGGTGCCCGCATCGAATCGCACCGCCAGTTTGTCGGCCTGGTGATCCAAGTACGACTGCACGGCATAGCGTCCATCACCCAGTGGATCTTCCCCGTCCTGCGCGTCGCTGCCGAAGCGCACAGCCAGTTCTTGCTCGGTGCGATAGGTCAGGTGAGCAATCCGGCGAGCCAACGCCATGCCCCGCCACGGGCCCTCATCGGCGTCGTAATAGTCGCCGCCGTTGTAGTGCGGATCATCGGTGATGGCGCGGATCTGGGTGGTTTGCGTGCCGATCTGATCGCCCGTAGCGCAGGCACCGACGGCCACCACCAAACCACGCGCGACTCGCTCAGGGCGACCCACTAGCCATTCCAGTGCACGCATCGCGCCCATGGAGCCGCCGATGACAGCAGCCCACTGGTGAATTCCGAGCAGATCAGCCAATCTCGCTTCTACTTCGACTTGATCGGCCACCGTCACGCGCGGAAATCGAGAGCCATAGGCGCGACCATCAGGGTGCAGTGATGACGGTCCCGTCGAACCCTGACACCCACCGAGCACATTCGGTGCCACGACGAACCAGCGATCGGTGTCCAGCGCTGCACCAGGTCCGATCGAGTCCTGCCACCAGCCGGCCGTCGGATGACCAGCATCGGCCGGCCCCACAACATGTGAGTCGCCCGTGAGGGCATGCAGGATCAAGATGGCGTTGGAACTATCCGGAGCCAATTGGCCCCAGGTCTCATAGGCCACGCGCACCGATGGCAGCGAGCCACCAAGTTCACATGTCAGCGGACCAAGGTCAGCGAATTGTCGATGACCCACCGGATCGCCCTCCCGCCAGGCTGCGCTGACGGGAGGGTGGTCACCAGACAAAGGAGTCATCGCTCGTCAGGCGCCCTTGGCCGCCCGGAATCCAGCTTCGAGATCAGCAAGGATGTCTTCAATGCCTTCGAGGCCAACCGCCAGCCGCACCAATCCGGGAGTAACACCGGCTGACAGTCGTTCCTCATCGGTCAACTGTGAGTGAGTCGTTGATGCCGGGTGAATCACCAGCGAGCGAACATCGCCGATGTTGGCGACATGGCTGTGCAGTTCGAGCGCGTCGACGAAGCGCTTACCCGCTTCGATGCCGCCCTTGATCTCGAACGCGAGGACAGCTCCGGTGCCTTGGGGGGCGTACTTCTTAGCATTGGCGTACCAGGGTGAGGACGGCAGCGACGCATAGGCGACCGACTCAACCTCATCGCGACCTTCCAGCCAGTTTGCGACCTTCTTGGCGTTCTCCACATGACGCTCGATACGCAACGACAAAGTCTCCAAGCCCTGCGCCAACAACCAGGCATTGAACGGGGCGACGGCCGGACCGAGGTCGCGCAGCAACTGCACCCGAGCCTTGATGATGTAAGCGATGTTGCCCAGCGCCTCGGCATACACCAGTCCGTGGTAGCTGGGGTCCGGGGTGTTGAAGCCAGGGAACTTCTGCTTGTCCTTGGCCCAGTCAAAGGAACCGCCATCAACGATGACGCCGGCGACCGCAGTGCCGTGACCCCCGATGTACTTAGTCGCCGAGTGCACCACGATGTCGGCGCCCCACTTCAACGGCTGAATCAGGTA
>DPWC01000086.1:0-2422 GCA_003529305.1 Actinomycetota bacterium | reverse complement strand
ACGCCCTCGATGTCGAGGACATCGTTCTTGGGGTTCGAGATGGTCTCCCCGAAAAACGCCTTCGTGTTGGGGCGCACTGCCGCTCGCCAAGAGTCCAAGTCGTCCGGGTTTTCCACGAAACTGACTTCGATGCCCAACTTCGGCAGTGAGTAGTGGAACAAGTTGTAGGTGCCGCCGTACAGACTCGGGCTCGACACGATGTGATCGCCGGCTTCGGCCAGGTTCAAGATCGCCAGTGTTTCTGCCGCCTGACCACTGCTGACGAGCAGCGCAGCAACGCCGCCCTCCAGTGCGGCAATGCGCTCCTCCACCACAGCCTGGGTGGGGTTCATGATGCGCGTGTAGATGTTGCCCATCTCAGCCAGACCAAACAGTGCCGCGGCGTGGTCGGTGTCGCGGAATCCGTACGAGGTTGTTGAGTAGATGGGCAGAGCACGCGCTCCCGTGGTCGGATCAACGACTTGGCCAGCGTGAATCTGCTTGGTTTCGAAACTCCAGCTCTCGCTCATGGTGACTGCTCTCTCCGGTGTGTTCTGAGGGTTCAAGGTGACGGGCAAGGAAAAGAAAAGGCCGGCTGTGCCGGCCCCGGGTTATGCGATCTGTCGTTACGCGACATCGCAGTGGCCGGAGCCGACTGCGCAACACATCTGACTGGACACGCGACCAAGGTCAACAAATCGACGCGAGGTCAACTCGCTGTCGACAGTCAGTGCGCGGGTCATGAACGAAAATCTAACAGCGCAACTGTTGGTGAAGACGCCGGGGTCACCAAGCAATCGCTAGGTGCGAACACTTCGCACTTGCACATCATTGGCGCCTAGTTCGTGCAAGCGCGCAGAAGCGAACAACGCGATGACACCCACCCCACACATCGCGAGAAAGAGTGCGATGAAGGTCACTGCCTGCTGCCCCGACACTTGCGAACTCGCCGCATAAACCGATCCGGCGATCGCGGTGGCCACCAGCACACCCGAGGAGTCACTTAGTTGCAGGGCCGCAGAGTTCGCCCCTTGCTCATCAACTGCGGAGTGGCCAAGAACCCACACATTGACGGCCGGGACAGTGGCACCCATACCGGTGCCACCAATCGCCCACGCCACAGCGGCCAGCAATGCCGGCAATGGCAAGACGACAACCAGAACCATCAGCAGCATCCCCGCCATGGCGGCTACCGCCCCAACGACGATGATCTTCTCGCGCGCTTGCTGATGCGAGGGTCGTCCCTGCCACCACGAACCGGCGAACCAGCCCAAGGTGGAGGTGGTCAGACTCAAGCCTGCAAGGGTCAGGCTGAGTCCTCGCTGATCGACCAGCATCAAGGGAACGAATGCCTGGGCGCCAAAGAATCCGCCTGCCAGAAGTCCGCGGGTAGCCATGGCACTGGGGAGTCCCCGGGCTAGTCGCAACGAACCTGTCGGCAACAACTCACGCAGGGCTAAGGCAATCATGACCAGACCAACGAGTGCCTCGATCGCGCCTACCGCGCCGCGACGGTGGCCGCCGTCTTGCACCAGCACCGCACCTGCGGCCAAGGTGGCGGCCCATCGCGTGCGTCCGGTGCGCTCCGGAATTTCTCCGCTGGAGGGGGTCTCTACTTCTACCCGTCGCAGCAGTGGCAGAACCATCCACATCGCCACGACCACGATGGGGATCACCGAGAGAAACACCACCCGCCAGCTCCACCACTGCGCCAGCGCGCCGGCGATGGCGGGCCCCACCAACGACGGAAGAACCCAGGCACCAGCCATCGCCGAGAACACCTGAGCGCGCAGGCTCTCGTCATAACCGCGAGCCACCAAGACATAAACCGCGACAATCGCTGTTCCCCCGCCGAGTCCTTGCAGCACGCGCCCTACGACGAACACCAGCATCGTGCTGGCCGTAGCTGCGACCACAAGTCCACCGACAAAGACCAACAACCCGCCGAGCAGCGGAATCCTTGGTCCATGACGATCGCTGAAGTCGCCGCCCACGACCGTGGCGATCATCGTGGCCACAACGACGCCATTGAAGGCCCACGCGTAGGCCCCCAGACCATTTACCGCCTTGACGGCCGCCGGCATGGCCGTGGAGACCGCGATGGTTTCAAACGCGGCCGCCGTGACAACGGCGCCAATACCGATCGTGGACCGCAGCAGCGGCGGTCGAAATACCGCTCTCAGGACTCGTCCGCTCCACCATCGCCACCGGGGGGCAAAGAATCAAAGATCTCCTTGCACTCCGGGCAGATCGGAAATTTTCCCGGATCGCGATTGGGCACCCAGACCTTGCCGCACAACGCAATCACCGGCGTACCCATGACCGCGCTCTCCACAATCTTCTCTTTGGCCACATAGTGAGCGAAGCGCTCGTGATCACCAGCCTCCACCTCGGCAGGCGCGATCTCCTCCACAAGGATCGTGCCCGACCCGCCGCCATCGGG
>DPWC01000192.1:545-6010 GCA_003529305.1 Actinomycetota bacterium | reverse complement strand
GGCCCAGGTGACGACGCAGGGGCAGGGTGCGAACCAGATCGTGGTGGTCTCAGTTCCTGGCGTCACCCAGAAGCGCATCGTTGATCTGGTGGGACAAACGGCGCAATTGAACTTCCGTCCGGTTCTCCAAGAGGGTGCGCCGGGCCCCACGGTTGCCAAGGGCAAGAAGGCGGCTGCTAGCCCCGCGCTGCCGATTGAGTCGTCCAATCCCGCCGCACCGAATTTCGTCGCCAAGTCACGCGCTTTGGATTGCACGCAAGCCCAGAACCGCGTCTCAACGCGCCCCGACAATCCCAAGCTGTACCTGACCACTTGTGAACAAAAGGGTGGGGCCAAGTTTGGGCTCGGGCCTGCTGCGGTGGAAGGTAAGACGATCTCGGGAGCCAACGCCACCCTTCGCTCTCAGGGAGTGGGCGAGTGGATCGTGACCTTAGAGTTCGACAGTCAGGGAACTCGTGACTTTGCTAAGTCCACTCAGGAACTCGTAGGCAAGCAATCTCCGCAAAACCAGTTCGCCATCGTGCTGGACGGCCTCGTTGTCTCGGCGCCGCGAGTCAACGAGGCCATCACCGGTGGGCAGGCAGAGATCTCTGGCGGCTTCACGCAGCAGAGCGCTCAGGACTTGGCCAATGTGCTGAAGTTCGGCGCACTGCCGGTGGCCTTTGAAGTTGCTGAAGTCAACTCAGTGTCAGCAACTTTGGGCCAGGATCAATTGACCGCTGGTCTGCTTGCTGGTGGCTTGGGATTGTTGCTCGTTGTTCTGTATCTGCTGCTGTACTACCGAGCACTAGGGCTAGTTGCGGTATTTAGTTTGGTGGTCGCGGCCGTACTGACTTATCTGCTCTTTGTGGTGCTTGGCCGTGCGTTGGGCTTCACTTTGACGCTGGCCGGTATTGCCGGAGCGATCGTGGCCATCGGTATCACCGCCGACTCCTTCATCGTGTACTTCGAACGCATACGCGATGAGGTGCGCGATCGAAAGAGTCTCCGCGTGGCTACCGAGCTGGGTTGGGCGCGCGCCCGCCGGACGATTCTGGCCGCTGACTTTGTGTCATTGCTGGCCGCTGGAGTGCTCTATTTCGTCTCGGTCGGGAATGTGAGGGGCTTCGCCTTCGTGCTCGGCTTGACCACCCTCATTGACATCGCTGTTGTCTTCCTCTTCACCCGACCTATGGTGTCGCTGCTGGCCAATCGACCGTTCTTCGCCCAAGGCCGACCCCTGTCCGGCGTGGATCCGCGTCGCTTGGGCGTTGATGTCCCTGATGCCAAGAAGCACAACACCTCCAGCGTAGAAGGCGAGCTTGTCTGATGTCGCGCATTGGTGATCTGGGCAACGCCTTGTACCGGGGCAAGGTGCAGTACGACTTTGTCGGCAAGCGTCGACGGTGGTACGCCATCAGCGCGCTCATAGTTCTGGTGTGCGCAGGGTCCCTCGCGCTTCGCGGCTTGCAGTTTGGTGTGGAGTTCACCGGCGGCGCGGTCTTCCAGGTAACAGCTCCTGGCGTCGGTGTGGATCAGGCTCGCACCGCCATGGACGAGGCGGGTGTTCCCGAAGCGGTGGTTCAGCAGTTGAACAACGATCGACTGCGGATCCAGACGCCCAACCTGTCCAAAGAGGAGCGCGACAAGGTGGTCACCACTTTGTCGAAGGACTTGAAGGTCGCCGAGGATGTCATCGCGGTGCAGTTTGTTGGTCCTTCGTGGGGCGCGGAGATCACCAAGAAAGCCGTCGTCGGCTTGATCTTGTTCCTGATCCTCGTCGTGGTGTTCCTCAGCATTTATTTCGAGTTCAAGATGGCGGTAGCCGCCCTCGTGGCCTTGGTGCACGATGTATTGATCACCGTTGGCGTCTATTCGCTCTTTGCCATTGAAGTCACCCCCGCCACCGTGATTGGTGTGCTGACGATTCTTGGCTATTCGTTGTACGACACCGTGGTGGTCTTCGACAAGGTGCGCGAAAACACCGCAGGAATTGCCACCACAGGGCGGATGACCTACAGCGACGCAGCGAATCTGGCCGTCAACCAAACACTGGTGCGCTCCATCAACACATCACTGGTGGCCCTTCTACCCGTCATCGCGATCCTGGTTGGGGCGGTAGGTCTGCTGGGGGCTGGAACGCTGCTGGAACTGGGCGTGGCACTGCTGGTGGGAATCGCTGCGGGCACCTACAGCTCGATCTTCATCGCCACCCCGTTGTTGGCTGATCTAAAGGAGCGCGAACCGAAGATGGTGGCGCTGGCCAAGCGGGTGGAGAACCGTCGCAGCTCTGGCCGGGAGCCAGCCGTAGCCACCGCGTCAACGGCCACATCCTCGGGGCCGGCAGCAACGGCATCGGGGGCTACAGCCTCCGGTCAGCGGCAGCAACCGTCGCGAAAGAAGAAGCGCCGCTGACCCTGCGCGCTGCGCCGTCAGCAGGCATCGCACGGTGACGACCTTCTAGACTGAGGCCACCGTGCGAGGAGGTGGCGATGGCAGAGTCGACGCCCAATCCCTCCACTAACGCTCGCCTAGGGTTGCGCCGTCGCGCCAAGCGTGAGGTGCCAGGAGACCTCGCCACGGTGGTGGCTTCCATTCGCGGCTTTGATGCCCGAGCTGATCTTGATTCGTTGTTAGAGGCTTTCGCCGTTGCGCGGTCGTATCACGACGGACAGCGACGCCTCACCGGCGAGCCCTACATCACCCACCCGGTCGAGGTTGCCCGGATTCTGGCTGATCTAGGGATGCCCGTCCCGGTTCTGGCCGCCGCCATCTTGCACGACACCGTGGAGGACACCGGATACTCGCTGCCAGACCTGCGCGAGCGATTTGGTGACGAGATTGCCACCTTGGTAGATGGCGTAACCAAGCTCGATAAAGTGCAGTATGGCGAACACGCGCAAGCCGAGACCGTTCGCAAGATGGTGGTCGCCATGGCTCGGGACATCCGTGTTCTGCTGATCAAGCTGGCCGACCGCCTCCACAACATGCGCACCCTGGATGTCCTCCCGGCGGATCGGCAGGAGTCGAAAGCCCGCGAGACTCTTGAGATCTACGCCCCGCTGGCGCACCGGCTGGGCATGAACGCCATGAAGTGCGAATTGGAGGATCTTGCCTTCGCCACCTTGCACCCCAAGATGTTCGATGAGATCAGTCGTCTGGTTCAAAATCGCGCGCCTGAGCGCGAACGGTTCCTTGCGGAGGTCATTGCGCAGGTGACAAAGGATCTAGCGGACGCGGGAGTTAGCGCAGTCGTCACTGGCCGACCGAAGCATTTGTATTCGGTGTATCAGAAGATGATCGTGCGGGGCCGGGACTTCACGGACATCTACGACCTTGTGGGCGTGCGGATTCTGGTCGACGATGTTCGTGATTGCTACGGGGCGCTCGGTGCTGTGCATGCTCGCTGGAGCCCGGTGGCTGGGCGCTTCAAGGACTACATCGCGATGCCCAAGTACACGATGTATGAGTCGCTGCATACAACCGTGATCGGCCCGGCTGGTAAGCCCGTCGAATTGCAAATTCGAACGCATGACATGCACCGACGGGCAGAGTACGGCGTGGCTGCGCACTGGAAGTACAAGGAATCTGCGCGGCGCGCGGGTGCCGATCGAACGACCACCACCGACGCGGTGTGGATGCGCCAGCTCATGGAATGGCAGCAGGAGAGCAAGGACCCTGCGGACTTTCTTGATGGGTTGCGCGAAGACTTCACCACGGATGAGGTGTATGTCTTCACGCCCAAGGGTGATGCCTTGGCCTTGCCGAGTGGCTCAACACCGATCGACTTCGCCTACGCCGTTCACACAGAAGTTGGTCATCGATGCGTGGGTGCGCGAGTTAACGGTCGGTTGGTTCCCCTGGAGTCCACACTCGACAACGGCGATGTCGTCGAAGTGTTCACCGCTAAGGGAGAGTCCTACGGGCCATCGCGAGATTGGCTGTCCTTTGTCGGAAGCCATCGGGCCCGCAGTCGCATACGAGCGTGGTTCTCGCGGGAGCGGCGTGAGGAGGCTGTGGAGCAAGGGCGTGAGGACCTAATACGCGCGCTGCGCAAAGAATCGCTGCCGTTGCGAGTTCTGCAGGGACCGGAGATGCGTCAAGTACTCCATGACCTGCACATCGTTGATGTTCCGGGTCTTGAACTGGCCGTGGGTGAAGGACGAGTCGCGGCCGGCACGGTGACTGCTCGTCTCGTGTCGTTGCTCGGCGGCGATCATGAGGTGGTTGAAGAGGCGGTCGAGGCCGGCGCTCTGCCGCGTCGTGCCACTGTTGGCCGGGGCAAGACCGATTCAGGAGTCTCAGTTCCTGGCGCGTCTGATGTGTGGACCAAGTTGGCCCGCTGCTGCACTCCGGTTCCGGGGGATTCGATCGTGGGGTTTGTGACACGGGGCAGTGGGGTGTCGGTGCATCGCACCGACTGCGTCAACATCCAAACCTTGGGGGAGGAGCAGAAGCGCCTCGTGGATGTGGAGTGGTCACTGACTTCTCAGTCCATGTTCCTGGTGAACATTCAGATCGAGGCGCTGGACCGCTCTCGACTTTTGTCAGATGTCACTCGAGCGTTGTCCGATCAACATGTCAACATTCTTTCGGCGTCGGTGAGTACAACGCACGATCGCATCGCTTTGAGTCGCTTTACTTTCGAGATGGCCGACCCTACCCACCTTGACCATGTGATCCGAGCTGTGCGTTCCGTGGAGGGCGTCTTTGACGCCTACCGGGTCACGGGCTGACAGCACCGGTGTCACGGACCCGTTGAGCGGCGCTGGGCGGAGGTCTTAGCCGCTGAACTCCTGCAGAGCCGCCTCGGCCTGCGCCAGCCACTGCTGACGGGCTTCGATCGCCTCGCGTGCCTCAGAGGCTTTTCGCTCATCTCCGGCCGCTTCGGCTGCGTGAAGTTGTTTGCGGAGTTTGTCGATCGCTGTGGTGAGCTGGTCCACGGTGGACTGCGCACGACCCCGTGCCACCGGGTCGGACTTACGCCACTGCTCCTGTTCGGCTGCCCGCACCGCATCTTCTACTTTGCGCAGCGCTCCTTCGACCTTCGCGCGTTCATCGCGCGGGACTGGGCCGATGCCTTCCCATTCTTTGGCGATCTCGCGCAAGGTCGTCTTGGCGGAGCCAAGGTCCGTCAGCGGAAGCAAAGCCTGCGCGCGTTGCACGAGTGCTTGCTTCTTACTCAGATTCTCGCGTTGCTCGGCTTCAGTCTTCTCGTTTTCCTGTCCCAGACGAGCGAAGAATGCGTCTTGGGCCGCCTTGAAGCGACTCCACAGCGCTTCCTCATCGGATTTGCCAGCCCGACCGGCCGCCTTCCATTTGGCCATCAGATCGCGGAAACTCTTAGGGGTCTGCTTGAAATCTGAACTGTCGGCGAGCGCCTCGGCCTGCTTGACCAGTGCCTCTTTCACGGTCTTGGCTTCGGCCTGCTCAGTGCTGCGTTGCGCAAAGTGGGTGCGGCGCGCACGATCAAAGGCAGTGCGGGC
>DPWC01000192.1:0-196 GCA_003529305.1 Actinomycetota bacterium | reverse complement strand
TGCGGTCAACTCGGGGTGCAGATTGCCACTGCTCCAGAAGTTCCTTGAAACGCTCACCGGTGACCTTCCATGAGGTCTTGGTGGCGAGCGTCTCGGCCTCAGTCACGATCGCCTCGCGAGCAGCCACGGCCGCCTCGCGCTCTGCCTGCTTTGCTTGCTTGGCCTCATCGCGACGCTGCTGCACCAACGCATGGCA
>DPWC01000085.1 GCA_003529305.1 Actinomycetota bacterium | reverse complement strand
GTGCACCACCAGTACTCCTCGAGGGTCTCGCCCTTCCATGCATAGACCGACACTCCCGAAGGCGCAGCAACGGTGCCGTTGGGGCCAACGACCACGGCTGCAGCGGCATGGTCTTGAGTCGAGAAGATGTTGCACGACACCCACCGCACATCGGCACCGAGTTCAACCAGCGTCTCAATCAAGACCGCTGTTTGAACAGTCATGTGCAAAGAGCCCATGATGCGCGCGCCAGACAGCGGCTTGGATGCCCCGAACTCCTGGCGCATCGCCATCAGCCCAGGCATCTCGTGCTCGGCCAGACGGATCTCGTCGCGACCGAAGTCGGCCAGCGAAAGGTCGGCGACTTTGTAGTCGAGCTGCGCGGTCATTAATTGCTCCCTCGATCCAGATCGGGCTCCAAGTAAATAACACAGTCAATGGGCACCGCTTCCCGGACGGCCCGCTCAGCGCCATCTATGGCGCTCGCCACATCGGCTGCCGAACCGCTGTGATGTACGGCAACTTTTGCCGCCACAAGAAGCTCATCTGGCCCCAAGTGCACCGTGCGTAGGTGCATGACGCGATCAATGCCGGGGTGCGCCGCCAAAGCCCCCTCAATGGCGTGGACTTGCTCCGGAAGGGCCGATTCACCCAGCAACAGACTGCTCATCTCGCGCGCCAGAATCGTCGCAATGACGATCAGCAGCACCCCAACGGCCATAGATCCAGCGCCGTCAAAGCGAGCATCACCAGTCCATCTAGCGGTGAGTACCCCGGTGGTAGCCAAGAACAGACCCACGAGTGCCCCGATGTCCTCCAGCAGGACCACCGGTAATTCGGGCGTTCGACTCGTTCGCACAAACTCCCACAGTGGGGCGCCGGCCCCAGCCCGGCGCGACTCCACCACAGCCGTGCGCAAGGACACCGCCTCCGCCACGATGGCAAAGGCCAGCACCCCCAGTGCCCAGTTGATCGACCCCAACGGCTCGGGGTCAGTGATCTTGTGCCACCCCTCCAACAGCGCAAAGAGTCCGCCCAGAACAAAGAGCACGATCGCAACCACGAAGCCATAGACATAGCGAAGGCGACCGAACCCAAACGGATGTGTGGGTGTGGCTGGCCGCCGAGCGCGCCCGGCCCCCACCAGAAGAAGGATCTGATTGCCTGAATCGGCGACGGAATGCACGGCTTCAGCCAGCATCGATGCCGACCCAGTCACCGCCGCGACAACGAATTTGGCGGCCGCGATGGCCAGATTTGCCCCCAGAGCCGTGACAACGGCCAGTCGCCCCTGCGGCGCGCTCACAACACCGCCGACGCCGAGACGCTCATGAGCCAATCCGTTCCTTGAGTTCAGTGATCGGCCCTATCTCTGATGGATCAACCCCAAATCCCACGGCCAGATAGATTGAGGCCATATCCAGACGGGCCGTGAGTTGAGCAAATCGCTCCAGTGGATCATCACCAGCGCCGCGCAATTCATGAACGCCGATCCCGCGCTGCTCAGCCATGTCGCGCGAATACCGTGCGCGTCGCATGACCTGGTCGTGTTCGGCATCGTCGCGCAGCAACACCACGCTCAATGACATCGCGCGTTCGGCCCGATCAGCGAAGATGTCATCGGGCGCAATCGCCGCCATAGCGCCATCGAACATGACCACTTGATTGTGATTCACCTCAGGAAGCTCCCCAGGAATCACCGGGTAGTCGGCATTCTCCGCACACTGCGCCTGAAAGCGCAGCGCTGCCACCGCCATCAATGGGGTGCACCCCCACACCAGCGGCAAGGTTCCCGCCAGCGAATAGGCCAGTTGCTTCGCCGGGTTTTCAGGAACAGAGACCATCGGTCCGCACGCCATCGCTTCGGCGTCCACGAGGTCAGCCAGTCGCTCCCAGACATCGGCATTTACCGAACACAGGCCGACAGCAGCACCGATCTGGAGAACGGGCACGGTCAATGCCCACAAGTTCGCCCGCGGCTGGCGACCCCCTGGATTCACCGGGACCACGAGCCCACCGGCAGCGATGCCGGCGAGAGCCAGCGGCGATCCCTCGCTGGCCACCACTGCGCTCGGGCAGCCTCGACGCACCGCCTCACCGTGCAAGGCGAGGGCCTCTTCGGTGGAGCCAGAGCACGACACCACGATGACGAGGTCGAGAGCGCCCACCCACGCTGGCAGGGTGTAACCGCGATGCGCCACTACCGGAACTGGCGAGGTAGGACCACTCACCGCCTTCAAGACTTCACCCGCGACGCCTGAGCCGCCCATGCCACAGATGACCACGCTGCGTACTTCGCCGCGAGCCGGCAATGCAGCAACATCAGGCAGTTGCGTCGAGGCACTTCGCACCTGAGCACCGGCAGTGGCAGTGGCCAGCAGCATTCCACCAGCATCGGCCGCTTCTATGGCCTGCGCATCATCCAGCAACAGGTCGTTGAACTCCACCAATAATCCGGTCAGATCAGGCGCGCGTTGCGCGATCCGGCAGCAAAACGGGAATGCCCTCGACAACAGGGAAGCTGGCTGCGCACCCAGAGCACACCATGGTGTCGGCACCTGAGGCTGACTGATCGAACGGTGCACGACACAGCGGACAGGCCAAAATGGCGAACAGTTCAGGCTCCATAGTCACCGTGATGCCTCCTCGACCAGACCCAGGACTCGGTCACGCAATGCCCCCATCATGTCAGGGTCAGCGCCTTCAGCATTGAGCCGCAACAGTGGTTCGGTATTGGAGGGTCGCAGGTTGAACCACCATTGGGGACCTTGGACCGTCAATCCATCAAGACGATCAATGCTCGCGCCCTCGCTGGCGAATGTCTCCGCCACACGGTCGAGCACAGCCGGCACATCGGCGACCACTGAGTTGATCTCACCCGAGGCGCTGTAGCGCTCGTACTGCGCCATGAGCGTTGACAAGGGCTCGGCTGCCTCGGCCAATTCGGCCAGCACATGCAGC
>DPWC01000154.1:4028-4345 GCA_003529305.1 Actinomycetota bacterium | reverse complement strand
CAACCTATGGCCAGTGCACCAAGGGGGCTCGTGGCTACCGGCTACGGTGTCCCTGTGTCCACCACTCCACCTGAAGCCCAAGCGCTGGCGGCGGATCCGGCCTGCGTGTCACCTGCGGCGGTGAAGTTGGCTCTCAAGGCGGCGCAAGAGGTGGAGGGCTCCGCCCGCGTCGGGGCGCATGTGGGTCACACCGTTGATGGCGAGCGCATCGTCACGCATCTTTTCGAGTGCCTCAACATCGCCTATCCGGGGTGGCAGTGGGCCGTCACCTTGGTGCGGGCCGACGGCGCCAAGGACGCCACTGTTGATGAGGCAGT
>DPWC01000154.1:1910-3702 GCA_003529305.1 Actinomycetota bacterium | reverse complement strand
CGCATTCAGCCGGGCGATCTGGGTGTGGGTGATCTGGTGGTCACTCCTGCCAATGATCCGCGGCTGGTTCCGGGTTATACCGGCGAGGATGAGTCGTTGCCCGAGGAACTTCTTGACCCCCTGAACCCTCCTGCATGGGAAGTTGGCTTGGGGCGCGAGCGGGTTCTGGGAAGTTTTGGTCGCGAGGAAGCAGCAGAGCGGTGGCGCGACGGTGACTTTGGTCCGCGCTCACCAATGGCTCAGGCGGCTCCCGCGCAATGTTCCACCTGCGGCTTTTTGATTCCTGTTGCCGGTGCCATGCGCGGCGCCTTCGGTGTGTGTGCCAATGCCTTGGCCCCCAGCGATGGCCACATCGTTGCCGTGGATTTCGGTTGCGGAGCTCATTCGGAGGCCGCCATTGAGGTGGCAGCCGAGACGGTTGAGCCTCTGTTGATTGACGAAGTCGACTATGAACGCGTGGATCTGTCAGTGGACAGCGACAGTGAGCAGTGACAACTCACGCAGTCGCCTTCAGTTGTCGTCCTAGGGTGGGGCTGATGACGCAGAGAACTCGCCGTTTCGTCACGATGGCCGCCTTAGTGGTGATGGTCGGCGTTGTCGCTGTGGTGTCGCTGCTGCGCTAGCTCGTCACCACGCGTACGCCTCGGGCGCTCGATGATCGCGCCGCTTGCCATCCTGCGGTGCTCCGCCGGGTCCAGGGAAAATGTCATCGAGTCGCGTCAGTACATCGTCGGTCAAAGTGATCTCGAGAGCCCGCATCGATGCATCGAGTTGGCTGACGGTGCGCGGACCGATGATGGGCGCTGTGACACCTGGTTGATGCAGCAGCCACGCGAGCGCGACATCGGCAGGTTGTTCGCCGACCTCATCACACAGGGCCTCGTACTCCGCGATCTGCTGACCGTATTGCGCTAGGCCGGCCGAGACCATCGCGCCAGCCGAGCGGCCTTCGCGCTCCTTGCGCAGAACACCACCGAGAAGCCCGCCCGTGAGGGGCGACCACGGGATAACACCAATGCCGTAATCCATGGCGGCCGGTAATACCTCAAGCTCAACGGTTCGGCGCAAGAGGGAATACATCGACTGCTCGCTGACCAACCCCAGCAGGCCGTGTCGCTGGGCAGACTCCTGCGCCTTCGCCAGATGCCAGCCGGCAAAGTTTGATGAACCGAAGTACAAAACCTTGCCTTGCTGACGCAGAACACTGAAGGCTTCCCAGATCTCGTCCCAGGGGGTGGCGCGATCAATGTGGTGCATTTGGAAGAGGTCGATGTAATCGGTCTGCAGGCGCGAGAGCGACGCTTCACACGCCCTCTTGATGTTCAAGGCCGATAGTCGTGATTCGTTGGGCCACGCCTCGGGAGTGCCAAAAGGTGCCACGGGGTTGTACAACTTGGTCGCCAGAACCGTGCGCTCGCGACGATTGCCGCCTTGGGCGAACCATTCACCGATCACTGTCTCGGTGAATCCCGGGCCGCTGGGTCCGCCATACATGTTGGCGGTGTCGACCACATTGATGCCCAGGTCCAGACCGCGATCCAGCATCGCCTTGCCGTCGTCAGCAGAGGTGGTCCACCCGATGTTCATGGTGCCCAAGATCAGGCGTGAAACCTTCAGACCAGTGCGGCCCAGCTGGGTGTATTCCACGATGACTCCGACGGTTGCTGGTCGTTGAAAAGACGATGAGTGGATCGCGTACGAACCGTGCGGGCTAGTCCTTCGGGAAGAACTGCGCCCATTTGGCGTCGATGTTCTCGAAAGCCTGCGGAGCCATCGACTCCAGCAACTCACG
>DPWC01000154.1:0-1533 GCA_003529305.1 Actinomycetota bacterium | reverse complement strand
TCCAGCGGAACTCCCGCACTTTGCGGAACCAGAACGGTGCCAGGAACGGGCTGCCACCGTGATCCCAAGGCCGCCATCACATCATCGAGTCGATAGATGTTGACATCCTTGTCGACGACGATCACAACCTTGGCCAAACCGGAGGCCGCTGATGCCGCCAACCCTGCTGAGATTCCTTGTCCGGGACCGGTCTTGTTGATCTGCACGATGTACACACCCAGCGCCTGCAGCAGCAGGTGCATGTTCAAGAACCCCGGTACGGCACGGCGGTATTGCGCGCGGAAGCCGGCTTCCACCGGAGCAGTGCAGTAGGCGCGGGCGATGCCGGTGTAGGCGTTGACGATGATCGGGCGTACGCGGTGGGTCACTGCCGTGACATTCATGTAGAAGTTCTGTTCTTTGGCCTTGCCGAGGTAGCCATACAACTCAGCGAAGGGTCCCTCCGGCAGCATGTCGTCCAGAGGAATCTCACCTTCAATGACCATCTCTGCATTGGCCGGCACCAAGATGTCAGAGACTTCACTGCGCACCACTTGAACGGCGCGACCTCGAAGACCACCGGCGAGTTGGTACTCATCTCCGCCCATCGGTCCACCGAGTTTGGTCGACGATGCGGTGAACAGCAGGGGGTCAGCGCCCATCACGATGGAGCACTTGAACACCTTGTCACCGCGTTGCTTGGCCGCCATGAGCATGCGCCAGCCATCTTGCGTGGGTTCGGGGTTCACGCCGATCTGACGGGGACCCTTGATCTGGCAGCGGTAGGTGCCGACATTGCGACCCAACTGTTCGTCTTCCATGATCACCGAGCCAGTGGTCATGTACCGGCCGGCATCTGCCGGGTTGGTTTGAATGAAGGCGAAGGTCGTGAGGTCGATCTGGTCACCAGTGAGTACGACTTCCTTCACCGGTGCGGCTGATCGATCCACCTCTTCGGGATCGATCTTGGGCAGACCGCCGAATCCCATCTTCTTTTCGACGACATCCAGGGTCTTGCGGTACATGACCTCGTGGTTGTCAGTGATTTCTTCGAGCGGAACACCGAGGCACAGCGCCTCGGCGGCCCACGGTCCGTACGCATTAGCCAGCAGTGGCCCGTCGATCCACTGTCCATCAACCTTCACGCGCTCAACCAGCAGCGCTGGGGCCTTCCAATACCCGAGTCGCTCGATGGATCGGTAGACGAACGCCGTCGTCTCGAATGCGTCCTGATCCATCTCCGCGACGCGGACGAGATTTCCGGTGGCTTCCATCGCGCGCAGGTAGTCGCGAATGGAGTCATACGGGCCCGTGTGCACCACTGGAACTTCATGCTCACTGACGGTTTGGTCGTAGAGCGGAGTAGTAAAGACGGTGACAGGTTCAGCTGGTGCTGCTGGCGGAATTGGTGTCGGCGCCGCGACCGGGGGCGGCGGTGGAGTTTCCGCCGCGGGTGGAGTTGGTGCCGGGGGCGGTGGTGGTGTCCACCATCCCGGCAACGGTGGCGCTGCCGCTCACCCCGACTCCGGGGCAGTACCTGCTCGACGTGAACTA
>DPWC01000033.1 GCA_003529305.1 Actinomycetota bacterium | reverse complement strand
ACCAGGGCAACATCAAGTCCGCAGCTAGCTCGAAGATCCGGGTTGGCCGCCGGCGTCACGCTGACGCTGGCAAATGCCGCCCCCGTGCCCGCCGACAGGGGAAGAAGAAGCGCCGCTGTGATGCCCGCGATCCAGGGTCGGAGGCGTTGGAGGCGCCGGCGCGTGGGTGTGCGATGCGCTGAACGGGATCGATCTGGTGAGGGGAACGAGGCAAGCAGCACCGGGGGCTCCGAGATGTCGGCGGACAGGTGCGCTTACCTTCGGCGCAGGCAGCCCGCGCTCACTAGCGCCAAGAGGCCTCGATCAAGAGGAGCAACTACAGGGGCTCAATGCCCCTTTGGTGCAGATCAGACGAATCGACCGGTGCCTGGCTACGCCAAAGTGATCGTCATCGTGGCGACATAAACATCAGCCGCCTGGAATGCCGGAACCGTCAATGTCACGGGGGCGGTCACAATGAAGACTCCTCCCGTGGTGCCAGTCGTGGCGTTCACGGTCGTGTCTTTGGTGCACAAACTGACTGTGGAGGAGAACGCCTGTTGGCCTCCGGCGCTCTGTCCCGGAGCGTTATAGGTGGCATCAAACCCAGAAATCGCCGTCTTGCCGACAGCGTTGTAGTCCCAGGCTGTGGAGTTAGTTGCCGCTGAACAACTCGGAGTGATGGACAGTTTCGCCTTACTGATGGACTTACCCGTGGCTCCAGTGAAGTTGGTCAGATCAGCAGTTAACGCCCAGCCGAAGGTGCCTCCACGACTGTCGCTAACAGTGATCTCGTTGAGGGAACCAACGATGGGCGTAGGCGCAAGCGGGCTGGTGATCGTGCCCAAATTGATCGTCGTAGCGGAGGCATTGACATTGGTGGTTCCGCGCACCGGAGCCGCGATGCCCGATTGATCAGTCGACCCCACCGCAGGCGTCGTCGTGACATAGGTGCGTTGAGTGAGCACTCCCTGGAGCACCGACAGGTTGACTTTCTGTCCTGTTAGACACCCGGGGCCTCCCGTTGAGTCCCCCGTGTAGGAGATACATCGATCCGGTGACTCCTCCGCTAAGAAAGGCGTTTGAGCCAGCAGCACATTGGAGGTGTCATTGAAGGCGGCAATCCCGGTGGCAAACCCTGGCGCGACATAAGACACAGAGAAGGCGCCGTTGCTATCAGTCGTGGTGGTGACAGCTGCTCCTGAGGGCGAACCGGTGGCTGGCCAGACGAAGTGCCCTTCGAGGCGGATAGTCGTGTTGGCCGGGAACACACTGCCTTTAACAGTGACTGTTTCACCGCTGGCCGCGACCCCAGGATCCACCGAGATTCGCGGACAACCGGGGTACGAAACGGGCCCCTGCGCAGGTCCACCGACATAGGTGATTCCCGTTGCTGTGACCTCACATTGGCGGGAAATGTTCAATGCGATGAACACGCAGGCGTTGCTCGGGCCGCAGGTATCGCCGTCGGGATTATTCAGTGATCCGTTGATCACGGTAAGCGGCGAGCTCGCACTGCCACTGGAATTGCTACTCACCAAATACGCCGAGCCGCTGGTCAGGGTGCAGGAGTTTGGCGATGTCACCGTCTTGCCGCGCTTGCACAGGGCGATGACCACCGACGCATTGGGGCTGAATCCGGTCACGCTGACGGTGACATTTTGTCCACCCGTATAGGGGCCCGCCGGGCTGACTGAGATGCCCGGCTGATTGATCGGCAGCGCCGTCGGAGTATTGAACGATGGACTCGGTGGCGGGGTGTAGTCAGGACCGGCGATCTTGGTCTGGTTATCGAAGAAGTCCAGTGTGAGTTGGACCGAACTGATCGGGGTGGAGAAGACCACATGACCGCCGCCGCTGACGGTGTACAACACAGTTGGTGCCGTGCAACCCAAATAAGTGCGCTTAGTCACTCCTGCCACCGGGGTGGTGTCGCTGTAACCCGTACAGCCATTGCGCTGAGTTCCCCAGTAGTCGACATCGCGCGGCACAGTGCCGATATAGGACGCCGACTCCGCCAGATTGGGATCGGGCACAAAGGGACCGAAGTAGTTGGCAGTGGTGTCCGCATCACCGTGAGTCGCCAAGACCGGAACAGGGCGTGTCGTACAGCGCGCCGGGTTGATGAGGTTCACCCCAGCCCACGGTGCAATGGCCGCCACCTTGTTCCAGCGGCAACCCAGGTATGAAGCAAAGGACGCACCTGAGGAGAAGCCGGAGGCAAAGATCCGCGATTCGTCAACGCAGGTGACATCGGTGATGTTGGTCAAGATCGCTTCAAAGAAGGCCACATCGGCGGGGGCGCCACCGCTGGCCGGGCTGCCCCAGCCGACAGTCGCTCCGCCTCCTTGAGCTATGGCCTGCGGTGTGATCACCGTGTATCCGCGCTGCACGGCCGCTGCCGCCATACCCGTCGATGCTTCAAAGGCAGACGCATTGCCGGAGGCTCCGTGCATGTTGAAGATCACGGGCACCGGGGTGCCTACGGCCGGCGCCGGATTGGGGGTGGAGACCAGGAAGGTTCGCGAGACACCGCCGACGGTGATGGTGCGTGATTGAAGAAACACCGTGCTGCTTGCCGTGCAGCTTCCGGTGGCAAAAGCCTTCATCGGGCCCAAAGTCAGCAGGCAGCCCAATAGCAACACACTGCACACCACGATGCTGAGTGCGCGGCTTGGCAAAGTCGCCCTCATTGGTACTCCACCCTCGAGGAAGGAGGACCATTGCAGGCTGGGGAACGGGGTGGGGTCAAGCCAAATTCGGCAATCGGAAAAGCCTTGTGATGCCGTCAGCCACATCACTAGTGGAGCTGAGGGGATTTGAACCCCTGACCCCCTCGTTGCGAACGAGGTGCGCTACCGAACTGCGCCACAGCCCCTTGGGCAACCGTGGCCCGTGGATGAAGCCGGAGCCTAGCAACCGCAGATGCGGAGGATTTACGCCGTGCCCTCGATCTCGTCGTCAAAGTCGGTGCGATCAAAGATGGCATCGCGATCACTCGTCGCGCTCACATCACGACCGTCTTGTTGATCAGCAACTGCTTGCGCCCACACCTCGTTGACCTGAGGTGGCGCGTCAATGCCCACCGGGTCTGAACCCGCACGCACCGCAGCGGCTCTCTCGAGCATCTCGCGAGCGCCCCAGCCCTCAGGTGAGCCGCGATCAATCTCGCGCTGACTCAGCGTTGCGGCAGGAGCGGTGGCGTAGGACGGCAGCGGCACAGGAGTGCCCCGACGCCAACCCATGGCCTGATCCTCGGCTTCCGCGACCACGGCAGCCCCGGAATCGGTCGATTCGGCCGTGGTTGCTGCGGGTCGATTCGGCGCAGGAATCGTTGATGGTCGCCTGGCTGGGCTGGCCACGCGATCAGTGCGCGAAGCGCTCTGGCGTTCGCGAGCGCGCACTCGACGCTCAGCTTCGCGTCGTGCCTGCTCCTGCGCACCCGATCGCACCATCGCACCGACATACCCACCCGCAGCGATCAACACCACGATGGGTAACCATGCGCCAACAAGTCCCAAGGCCATCAAGACGGCCGACAACACCAGCACGCCGGAGAGCGCCAAGAGAGCATTGCGCCGACGCATCGCCCGCTCAGTGGCTCGTCGATCACGCTCAAGCACAGCTGCACTCGCTGAGTCTTCTACGGCAAGGCGCACGGGACGGCGACGAGCGGGCACGGGAACTTCGACGCGTGACGCTGCATCTACTGGCCGCTCCGTGGGTTTGCGAAAACTCGCCGCGGGAATTTCGGCTCCAGGTTCTGCCCGCAGCCGGGTGCGCTGATTCGTTGTGCGCGAACGACGCCCCAGCACCTGCATGGCGCTAGTAAAGCGGTCGACACTTCGACTCTCATTTTCGGCATCATGACGCCGCAACCACATCGGAACCAGGACCCCTGCCCACAGCGCCACAATGACGGCGTAGACCAGGCCACTTCCCACGCCTAAAACCTATTGCCGCAGGCGCGTCAAACCTGTGTCACTGGTGGGTGTGTCGCGACTCCCGTGACTGCTGTGACTCCAGCCATCGCGCCACCAATCCGCGTGGTCCGATCTCATCGGCCAACGCGACAAAAATGTGGTGATCGCGCCAATCCCCGTCAATGTGCAAGAAGGATCGGCGCAGACCTTCAAAGGGCAGGCCAAGCTTCTCAACGACGCGCAAACTCGGCCGATTCTCTGGGCGAATGGCGATCTCCACCCGGTGCAAGCCACGGGTCAACACACAGTGATCCACTGCCATGGCCACCGCCAGCGGTGTGATGCCTCGACCGGCGTAACGCTGATCAATCCAATAACCAATCGTGGCGCACTGGGCGGAGCCGCGCTGAATTCCCCCCACGGTCAATTGCCCCACGAAGGCGCCGTTGTAGGTCATGGCAAACGGCAGACAGCGACCCGCTCGGGCTTCAGCGCGCAGTAAGCGCACCATCTGCGAGAAACTCGGCAACGGCCGGGTGTCGGTGCTCGGCGCCGTGGCATCCCAGGGTCGCAGCCATGCTTCGTTGCGACGGCGCACCTCACGCCACACCTCAACATCACTGTGGCGCAGGGGCCGAAGGCCCACTGATCCTTCAGTGAGCGTCACGGGCCACCGCCGGATCATGCGGGTGCTCGTTCCACCATCACGACATCCACAGTGCTGCCATCGTCATTCGACACTGCGCCCGGTGGACTCGAGATCAGTGCGTTGGCTCGGGCAACAGAAGCAAAGTCGTGGTCGGCATGTGGAACTGGTGACACGGCATAGACGCCATCCTCAACACCGAGCACGGCAGGGATGAATCGACGAGCCGGACCGCTGCCCGGGATCCAGCCGCGAAGCCGCGCGCGCACCAACGGTGAGTGCAGCGCTTCGCGATCCAACAGCCGGCGCACCACAGGTCGAAGCAGCACCTCTGTGGCCACAAAGGTGCCATCGGCATCCGCAGCGATCGCCATGACGGGTGTGGCATCTGGGCCCACGCTGCCATGGGCAACTACCCCGAGCGGTTCGGCTCCCGAATCGCTCACGGTGACCGACCCGAGGGCCTGCAGCACTCCGCACGCTTCCGCCATCGCCTGCGACGCCGTTAGTAGCACCACCAGATCGGCGCGCACGAGTTGGTCTTCCACCGTGCCGCGCAGTGCGATGCCATCACCGGTGTCGCGATGCGGCGCCGTGAAGACCAACGCGCCGTCGTCACGCAACGCTGTTGCCACCAGCAAAGTGCACGCGTCTTCTAGACCAGCGGGGTTCGGCGTTGCTTCGTCACCGTCCGGTGCAGCATCGTCTTGTCCCCCGTCACCTACCGGGACGATCACCACTCGCGGTCGCGGACTGACCGCGATGCGCGCCATCCCGGCTCGGGCCGCCATCGCCAGGTGCGGCCCCCGCAAAGTGGTGCGGGCGGGAACCGCCTGCGGTCCAGTACCGATGATTTCGGCACTGGCACATCCGGCAGCCTCGGCCAACGGCACCTCGATGGGCTCCATGGGTGCCAACGCCTGCAACACCGATGCCACGAACCCTTCGAATACTGCGCTCACTCGTCGACCAATCGATCGGCCGACAAGCCCCGATCGTGAGCAAAAGGTTCAGCAGTCTCGCCAGCAACGAAGGTCTGCAGCCAAGACCGAAAGGCCGGTCCTAGGTCTTCGCGCTCCACCGCAAGTTGCACCACGGCTTTGAGGTATTCGAGTTTGTCGCCGGTATCGAAGCGCCGCCCGGTGAAGATCACGCCCGTGACCCCGCCACCAGCACCATCGAAACCACGGCTAGCCAGCACTTCGAGTGCGTCAGTGAGTTGCACTTCTCCGCCACGGCCCGGTGGGGTCGTGCGCAAGACTTCGAAGACTTCCGGGTCAAGGACATAGCGCCCGACAACGACAAGGTCACTCGGGGCGTCATCAATAGCGGGCTTTTCCACCAAGCCACGCACGATCACCGCACTGTCATCATCAGGGATCGGCTCCACCGACGCGCAGCCGTACTTGCTGACTTCGTCCCGGGGCACCCGCATCAGGGCGATGACGCTGCCACCTCGCTGCTGGCGCACCTGCACCATCCGCGTCAATAAATCATCGCGAGCATCGATCAGGTCATCGCCGAGCAGCACGGCGAATGGCTCATCACCGATGGCATCCGCTGCACACAACACAGCATCGCCAAGGCCACGCGGCGCACTTTGATGAGCGGTCGTGACATGCGCCAGCGACCCCACGGCCCGCACCTGCTCCAGCGCCGACGCATTGCCAGATGCCTTCAGCGCGGCCTCTAGGTCCCGGTTGGCAGTGAAGTGCTCCAGCAAGGCTGGCTTGGCGTCACTGGTGATGAGCACCACTTGAGTGAGCCCCGCGGCGCTGGCCTCTTCCACCACATATTGCAGCGCTGGCCGATCAACA
>DPWC01000056.1 GCA_003529305.1 Actinomycetota bacterium | reverse complement strand
CCGAAGTAGGGGAGATGTTGACCGCCATCCACGGACAGGCGGATCAGCTATTGCTGCGCCGACCGGCGATGCAGCGGGACCTAGTGGATGCGTTCGCTGGTGCCGAGCACCTGTCTCGCGTGGCCGAGCATGGGCAGGTGTGGAAGTCCTTGCAGCAGGCGAGCGCGGAACTTCGCGCCTTGGAACTGGATACTCATGCCCACGAGCGCGCTCGCGAGGCGGCCCAGGCCGATCTCGAAGCCATTGACGCCATTGACCCGGTAGCCGGTGAAGATCACCAGTTACGACAAGAGGCATCGAGACTGGAAGCGCTCGAAGACACGGTGACGGAAGTTGCCCAAGCAGCGCTTGCACTCGATGGCGACCCCGACACTGGACAACCGGGCGTCAACGAATTGCTGACACGCGCGATCGGTGATGTTCGTGTCGCCAGTCAGAACGAAGCGGCTCTATCGGAAGTCGTGCAGCAGTTGATGCAGGCGAACGCACTGATCAATGACGCACAGGTCAGGTTGGCGCAGCACGCCAACGACCTCGATGCGGAACCAGGACGACTTGATGCGATCCAGCAGCGCCGGGCGCTGCTGACGGACTTGATGCGCCGGTTTGCGACCGACGGCGAGGGGTTGGACGGCGTTCTGCGGCATCGCGAGCGAGCGCGAGCCCTGATGGAGACCCCGTCGCAGGAAGAGCGCTGCGAACGCTTGGCTCAGCAGATTCAGCAGTTGCAGGCCCAGGTCCATGAGTTGGCCGCAAGTCTCAGTCAGACCCGTCGTCAGGCGGCTGACACGCTGAGTCAGCAGGTGACGGCGGAGATCCGATCGTTGGCCATGCCGACGACATCCTTTGAGGCGTTGGTCAGCGACGATGAGGCGAGCGCCTACGGGTGCGATGCCATCTCGTTCACCCTTCGTCATCGTGAGGGTGCCGATGGCGTCGCCATAGCCAAGAGCGCTTCCGGCGGTGAACTGTCGCGGATCATGCTGGCTCTGGAGGTAGTTGCCACGGGCGCTGATCCCGTGGGGACCTTCGTCTTTGATGAAGTCGATGCGGGGGTGGGTGGACGCTCGGCCGTCGATGTGGGGCTTCGCCTCGGCCGGTTGGGCAGTACGGGGCAGGTCCTTGTTGTGACGCATCTGCCGCAAGTGGCCGCCTTTGGCTCGCAGCATGTGGCAGTGGTCAGACCCGCGGGTGCGGATCGAGCGCACATTGAGGTGCTTGCCGACGAGAGCCGGATTGAGGAGATCACCCGCATGCTGGCCGGGCTCGAAGGATCGCAGGCAGGACAGGCTCATGCCGAAGAGCTGGTACAGACCGCGCGGCAGATGCTCACCGCCTAGCGCAGGCGCGTCGCCCCCGGGTGTTCTCCCAGAGCCAATCGCGCCTGATAGGTTCAAAGCCCGTGGCCGGTCCGTTCGGACCGGAGCAAGCAGGGTCCTTCCCAAGGGCCATCACCACGGGAGGCACAGTGGCCGAGTCCGGCGTCACCAAGCACATTTTCGTCACCGGTGGTGTGGCGTCGTCGCTGGGCAAGGGTCTTACTGCTGCAAGTCTGGGCAATCTGCTCACCGCGCGTGGCCTCAGCGTGACGATGCAAAAGCTCGACCCTTATCTCAATGTGGATCCAGGCACGATGAACCCGTTTCAACACGGCGAGGTGTTTGTTACCGATGACGGCGCCGAGACGGATCTGGACATCGGCCACTATGAACGCTTCCTCAATACGGACCTGCACGGTTTTGCCAATGTGACCACCGGGCAGGTGTATTCGACAGTTATCGCCCGTGAGCGTCGTGGCGAGTATCTCGGGGACACAGTGCAGGTCATTCCGCACATCACCAATGAGATTAAGGCGCGAATCCTGGCGATGGGTGGGCCGGAGATTGATGTGGTTATTACTGAAGTCGGCGGAACCGTGGGGGATATCGAGTCGCTGCCCTTCCTCGAAGCGGTGCGCCAGGTGCGCCACGAGGTCGGGCGCGAGAACACTTTCTTCCTTCATGTCTCCCTGTTGCCCTATATCGGGCCCTCTGGCGAACTCAAGACCAAGCCCACGCAGCATTCAGTGGCAGCGCTGCGCAGTATCGGTATTCAGCCCGATGCCATCGTGTTGCGAGCCGATCGCCCGGTACCTGGCGAGATTCGTCGCAAGATTTCATTGATGTGCGATGTGGAGGAGAAGGCGGTGGTCTTGGCGGCCGACGCCCCGAGCATTTACGACATCCCCAAGGTGCTGCATGGTGAAGGACTCGATGCCCATGTGGTGCGTCGCCTGGGGTTGTCATTTCGCGATGTCAATTGGACAGCATGGGACGACCTGTTGCGCCGAGTGCACCACCCGGCCCACGAAGTCACCGTCGCGCTCGTGGGTAAGTACATCGACCTTCCCGATGCCTACCTCTCAGTAACCGAAGCTCTGCGAGCGGGTGGTTTCGCCAATGATGCTCGGGTAAATCTGCGGTGGGTGGCGTCAGATGACTGTGCCGATGCCGAAGGAGCCGCCCGAGAGCTCGCGGGTGTCGATGCCATCTGTGTGCCCGGCGGCTTTGGCGTGCGGGGAATCGACGGCAAGCTGGGAGCTCTTCGCTATGCCCGAGAAAACCGTATTCCCACCCTTGGTCTGTGCCTGGGGCTGCAGTGCATGGTCATTGAATTTGCCCGTTCGGTAGCGGGATTGACCGACGCCGATTCGGCGGAGTTCGAACCGGCAACGACCGCTCCGGTGATAGCCACGATGGCCGACCAACAAGCCGTTGTCGCTGGCGAGCAAGACATGGGTGCCACGATGCGATTGGGTCTTTTCCCTGCCGTTCTGGCTGCCGACAGCGTCGTAGCACAGGCCTATGGCGCCACGGAAGTCGTGGAGCGCCATCGCCACCGCTACGAAGTCAACAATTCCTTTCGCCCGCAATTGGAAGCTGCCGGTCTGCGGTTCTCCGGAACATCACCTGATGGTGCCTTGGTGGAATTCGTGGAACTGCCCGCTGACATTCACCCGTTCTATGTCTCGACACAGGCGCATCCTGAGTTTCGATCCCGCCCGACGGCTGCCCACCCGCTTTTTGCCGCACTCGTCGGCGCGGCGTTGGCCAATCGCGGGGGACAGCGATCGAATTCGGTGCCAGCGGCCGCTGGCGTCTAATCGCGCATCGTGGTTCAGGACGACACCTCGCGACAGGTGTCCGGGAATTTGCCCCTACCCGTACTGACGGGAGCGGCAATTCGTGATGCCCTAGAACCAGATCGCGTGGTCGGCTCTGAGCAGGTCTATGAAGGCGCCGTGTGGACTGTAATGAGGCAGAGCGTGGATCTGGGTGCTGCCGGGACGGTGGTGCGCGATGTCGTACGCCACCCAGGGGCGGCTGCGGTGATAGCTCTTGACGAGCGTGATCGCGTGGTACTAGTCAACCAGTACCGACATCCCGTCGGCGCACGACTGTGGGAGGCGCCTGCGGGTCTTGTCGACCGCGAGGACGAAGATCCGCTCCAGACGGCACAGCGCGAGTTGGCCGAGGAGGCAGGCCTGCGGGCAGACCTTTGGTTTCCACTGTTGACCATGGCGTTGACTCCCGGTGGCAGTGACGAGCGCATCCACCTGTTTCTTGCACGAGGACTTTCTGTGGCCGACACCGAGGAATTCGTCCCCACCGGAGAGGAGTCGACTATGCACAGCGCACTGGTGCCTCTGGATGACCTCGTGTCGGCTGTGCTGGAGGGTCGGATCGCCAATGCCACCTTGGTCGCCGGTGTCCTTGCTGTGCAGCGACACCGGGACGAACAATGGCGCGGTCTGCCCGAACCGGCGTAGTGTGATGGTGCGCTGACCGCACACGGTTGTGCGCGCTCGGGAAGGGTGGCGACGATGAGAGTCTCAGTTCCGCGAGAGATCAAGAACAACGAGTATCGCGTCGCCATTACCCCTGCAGGAGTCCTTGAGTTGGTCCATCACGGCCACGAGGTCCTCATTGAACGAGGCGCGGGCGAGGGCTCGTCAATCCCTGATTCGGAGTATCTGCAGGCCGGTGCTCGGATTCTGGACGACCCGGACGAGGTCTGGGCGCAGGGCGAACTCGTCCTGAAGGTCAAGGAGCCCATTGAGGCGGAATTTCACCGGATGCAGTCCGGCCAGGTGCTCTTTACCTACTTGCATTTGGCAGCGGGCCGAGCCTGTACCGAAGCACTGTTGGATCGTGGCGTCACCGCCATTGCCTACGAGACGGTTGAAGCCGCCGATGGCAGTTTGCCGTTACTGGCACCGATGTCAGAGGTTGCCGGCCGGATGGCTCCTCAGGTGGGCGCTACTGCTCTGCAGCGCGACCATGGCGGCCGCGGCGTGTTGATGGGTGGCGTCTCGGGTGTCTACGCCGCACATGTCGTAGTTCTCGGAGCTGGAGTAGCCGGAGCAAATGCCGCTGCCATCGCCTTGGGCATGGAGGCCGAGGTTGTGCTGATGGACAAGAACATCGATCGACTGCGCCAGATGGACCGCATCTATCAAGGCCATGTGCAGACGGTGGCATCTAATAAGTTCGAGGTGGAAAAGGCCGTTCGAATGGCCGACATGGTGATCGGTGCCGTGTTGGTCAAGGGTGCCAAGGCCCCCAAGTTGGTCAGTAATGAGTTGGTCGCTCAGATGAAGCCCGGCTCGGTCCTGGTTGATATCTCTATTGATCAAGGCGGGTGCTTCGAAGACTC
>DPWC01000034.1:882-6267 GCA_003529305.1 Actinomycetota bacterium | reverse complement strand
CTTCGCCGCTACTAGCACCCTCGGTGCTTCCGCGGGAAGTGCACCGACCGCCGATCCCGCCAACACCGCCGTCGGCACTATCGAGCCCAGCCCTGAGCCCACCGATCCCCCCACCCCAGGTGCCGCCGAGGATCGTGACCAGCGGCCAGATCGCGGTGAGGTTGTGCACGGCACACTGGTGGTCAAGGCAAAGAACAACGAGTTTGTCACTCGGCATCAGCAAACCGGCACGGTGACTGCGGCCTCCGGCACCTCCATCACAGTGAAGAGTGTCGACGACTACACCGAGACCTGGTCCATCACCGATGCCACCAAGGTGCGGCGCGATGGCGCGGACGCGGCGGCTGCGGACATCGCTGTCGGCGACAAGGTCCGCGTCGGCGGCCTCTTCGACAATGGCACCAGCACGGCCCGGCGCATCGGCATTCAATCCGCCGCTGCCCCGGCGGGGCCACCCACGCCAAGCGTCGCGAGCACGCCAGCTGCTGCGGAGAATGACTCTCACCCCGAGCCCGCCATGGGGCCCGACGGTCGCCCCGATGGCCCACGCGGAGGTGATGGCCCCAACGGTCGCGGCCCTGAGGATCTCGGCCCCCCCGGACGAATCCTGCACAGCCAAGTCGTGGTGCAACTATCCGATGGATCACTAGTGACCCGCGAGATGCAAAACGGCCTCATCACCTCGGTGTCGGACACCTCATTGACGGTCAAGAGCGAGGACGGGTTCGAGCAGACATGGGTGCTCACCGGTGACACCAAGATCGCCCGTGACTTCGCCCAGGCTAAAGCCGGTGATCTTGTGGTCGGAGACAAGGTGCGCGTTCGTGGCACGAACGCCGGTGGGACCAGCACCGCTGTCGTGGTGAAGGCGCTGTCTAAGGACGGTCAGGCTGCAGCGAAGGCTCGCCACGATGGCGCAGGCGGACCAGATGGCCCACCGGGACGAGGCCGTGACGGCGGAGGTCCGGGGATGGGTCAATCAACGACTCCCGGAATGCCTGGAGTCAACCCCAACGACGAAGGCCCTGGTCGTGACCGCCCCGGCAACGGCATGGGAACCAACCAGCTACCACGGCCGTCACAGTTCAACAGCGGAGCGTCAGGTTCCCCCGGAGGCACTACCGCCTGACGCCCCGCCAGAGATCTTCCGGCCAGGGCCCCACCTCCCCCGAGGGTCCTGGCCGGAGGTGTGCATGCGGAGCTAAAAGTCTTCGAGTAACTCCGCTGATGTGGGGCGTGCCGGCTCGCCGCGCTGGACACCCGAAGCGATCGCGGTCAACGCCGACTCCACATCCGTGGTCCACACCAATGCGGCCGCGGCACTGGGGCGCAGAAATCCTCGGTCAACCAGCTGCGTCACCTGCGCTTGCAATGGTTCAAAGAGGCCATCGGGATCCAACACCACCACCGGCTTGTCGTGCAGCGCCAAAGTCAGTGCCGTCCAGACTTCCAGCAACTCCTCCAAGGTGCCCAAGCCACCGGGCAGTGCCAAGAAGGCATCGGCTCGCTCGTCCATGAGCGCCTTACGCGTGCGCATGTCAGGAGTGATCATCAACTCGTCGGCCTCATGGTCGGTGATCTCGATATGCACGAGCGCTTGCGGAATGACGCCCGTGGTGTGTGCACCGGCAGCCCGGGCCGCCCTGGCTAGCGCGCCCATCATGGAAATGGCCCCACCGCCAGAGATCAATGACCACCCGCGCTTGCCCACAGCTGTGCCCACCTGCTCAGCGAGCGTGAGGTAACGCTGATCAATGCCCTCCGAGGCTGAACAGAAGACGCATACAGCAGTCACGGTGCAGCCATCACAGGGGTGGTGGTTCAACATCGGCGGCTGCACACTCCGCCACGATGCGATCCAGTAATGCCTGCCGCTCTCGGGCTCGAAGCTCCTGGCTGTCCTTGGCGAACGAGGTCATCAACGCGACCGCCTCTTCGGCGGTATCGACCACATTCAGCAGCGCCAGATCAGAGTCGGCGGCGAAGTTGTCCTCCACCATGCGCTCGCGCAGCCAGTCAACCAACCCGGTCCAATACTTCGATCCGATGAGCACGATGGGAAACGCGGTGATCTTGTGAGTCTGCACCAGACAGAAGGCTTCAAATAATTCGTCCAGCGTGCCGACGCCGCCCGGTAAAATGATGAACCCTTGTGCGTACTTCACAAAGCAGGTCTTGCGGGCGAAGAAGTATCGGAAGTTGATCGCGATATCGACATAGGGATTGATGTCCTGCTCGAAGGGCAATTCGATGCCCAGCCCCACTGATGTTCCCCCGGCATCGCGAGCACCGGCATTGGCCGCTTCCATCGCGCCCGGGCCGCCACCGGTGATCACGGCATAGCCTTCATGAGCAAGCCGTTGTCCGACCTCGTAGGCCAGCAAGTACTCCTTCGTGCCGCGAGTGGTCCGAGCGCCGCCGAACACGCTGATCGCCGGTCCAATCTCCGCCAAAGCTCCGAAGCCTTCGACAAATTCGGACTGAATGCGCAGCACCCGCCACGGATCCGTGTGGATCCAATTCCCATCACCCTTGTTCTGCAACAAGCGCAGATCGGCCGTGGATGCCAGCCCGCTGCCACTGCGACGAACAACTGCCCCGGCTTGGCGTCGTGGACGCGCCTGCGGGTTGAGATACTCCTCCGGCGTCATGTCAGCACCCTACGGCGCACCGCCACACCCTGGGACCGTTACTCAGTCAAGCCCCAACCAAAGTCGCAGCGCCGACAGCGTCGAGCGCAGGTGCTCCACCGGAACATATTCATCGATGGTGTGGGCAAGGAGCGGATCGCCTGGGCCGAAGTTCACCGCGGGCACTCCGATGGCAGTGAATCGTGCGACATCGGTCCATCCGTACTTGGGTCGTGGCTGCTTTCCCACAGCCGCCACAAACGCCTGGGTTGCTGGCCGGTCCAGTCCCGGCCGTGCTCCCGAGGCGTTATCCACGACCTCGATTTCGTAGTCGGAGAACACCTCACGCACAAAAGCTTCCGCTTCATCAGGGGTTCGATCTGGGGCGTAGCGATAGTTCACGATGACTTCGCAGAGGTCCGGGATGACATTGCCCGCCACCCCACCACGAATTCCCACGGCATTAAGACCCTCGCGATAGCGCAACCCGTCCACATCCACCTCGCGCGCTTCATATGCAGCCAAGATGGCTAGCACTGATTCAGCAGCATGGATGGCGTTGCGACCGGCCCACGACCGCGCACTGTGCGCACGAGTGCCGTGCGTTCGCACCACCGCTCGAAGAGTGCCTTGGCAGCCAGCCTCGATCCCAGCCTCGCTGGGTTCCATCAGAATCGCCAGGTCACCAGCGAGAACATCCGGCCGCGCATCAAGGACTCGACCAAGACCGTTGTGCTCATCTTCGACTTCTTCAGCAGCATAGAAGACAAATGTGATGTCGCGGTTTGCCGTGGCGCTGGCTCCGGCGAGGGACAAGGCCACCGCGACGCCGCCCTTCATGTCGCACGAGCCCAGACCCACCACCGCCGACTGCTCCACGCGCGCGGGGAGATTTCCAGCCGCCGGAACAGTGTCCAGGTGACCGGCAATGATCACCCGCTCGGAGTGACCCAGGTGAGTGCGGGCAATGACATTGTCACCGATCCGCAAAACCTCCAGATGCGGCAAGCGCCCCAGCGCCCGCTCCACCATGTCGGCCAACGGACCCTCATGGTGACTCTCCGACGGCACATTGACCACAGCCACAGTGAGCTCAACGATGTCGGCTCCCAGATCGAGATCGCTCACCCGGCTACGGTAGCCGCGTGAGCACCAACCCGAGCCCTGCTGCCTGCGCTGTCGGTGTGGCGACCTACGACTCCGCCGACACCCTGCTGGATGTTTGGTACCCCGAACCGGTTCTTGGGTCACAGCCCACAGCCGTCGGGGGTCTGGAATCCCTCAGCGGCCACGATCCCCTGCGGGGCACCACATCTCGAGTCATCGAGACCCACATCGCCGACTTGTCGCATCAGCCACAGGATGCCGCTGATGCTTACCTTCGACTGCACCTGATCTCGCATCGACTGGTGCGTCCCCACGGTGCAGACCTGACGGGCATCTTCGGGCTGCTGGCCAATGTGGCGTGGACCAATATGGGTCCGGTCCCTCTCCACGAGCTGGCGGCAGTGCGGATCAGGGCGCGTAACGCCGGTCTACATCTGACTGTGCACAGCGTCGACAAGTTTCCGCGCATGGTCGACTACGTGATTCCTAGCGGTGTTCGCATCGCTGATGCTGATCGAGTGCGACTCGGTGCACATTTGGCTACCGGCACCACAGTCATGCATGAGGGTTTTGTAAATTTCAATGCTGGCACTCTTGGCGCTTCAATGGTTGAAGGAAGAATCTCTGCCGGAGTTATCGTTGGAGATGGCTCTGACATTGGTGGCGGCGCATCCATCATGGGAACGCTTTCAGGTGGTGGTAAAGAAATCATCTCGATTGGCAAAAAGACATTGCTCGGTGCCAATTCCGGTCTAGGAATTTCTCTCGGCGATAACTGTGTCGTGGAGGCAGGACTTTATCTCACCGCCGCATCGAAGGTAACGCTGCCTGATGGTGAAATAGTGAAAGCAAAAGAACTCTCCGGAGGAAACAATCTACTTTTCCGACGTAACTCACAAAGCGGTGCGATAGAGGCGCTACCAAAAGAAGGAACGTGGGGCGGCTTAAATTCGGTATTGCACGCTAACTAATCCCCTGAAATGGTGTTAGTGGTAAATCTTTATCAATCACAGTTATCGATGCAACGTTTGGAAACTTCTTAACATAGGTACTAGCAAGATCCATTTCAGTTCCATCTGCATAAACGATTGGCGATTGCCAAGAACTTGAGATAAAAGCAGCTAATGAGGATTTCGTGATGACAATTCGAGTAGGGAATCTGAAATCTGGAAGGTCTCCGTAGAAAATGGAACTTTGATTGCGATCTGTCAGTGCCTTTTCCAATGTTGATGAGGGAAGATAATCGCGACTCCAAACAATTGGGCGACCTGAAGCCAAAATTCGGGCAGCATCATCGATCATTCCTGATTTCTCGCTGGATATCAGGACGACTGGTTCGCCACGTTGTTGACTCAATAGCTTTTCACTCACTTCAATTTCATTGCGACCGGTAAATCGAGTCTGTGTGATAGCGCTATTCCCATCTCCAAATTTCAGATTCTTGGGAAGATCTATCGGGCGCCCCACGAGAATTACTGAATTAATCTTTCTCCGCTGTAGCTCTACTTGAGTTGCTTTGCCAAGACCTTTATTTGTGACATTGAGTATGGGCAGCTGCATCGCATTGGCGTATGAAAGTGCTGTCAACGAAGTCGCCGGATCTTTTTGGAAATTCACGAGAACTGCGCTTTTGGCGCTAGGCCAAGCG
>DPWC01000034.1:0-591 GCA_003529305.1 Actinomycetota bacterium | reverse complement strand
CCTACTCACCGCCACTGCTAACTCATCGGCGCTCTGCGCACTTACCCGATTTACTGTGCGGGAAATCCATGTAGAGGGAAGTTTCAAGAGAGAACGAAATTGCTCCCCAGACAATTCAGTGCTCTTTCCAGAAGAGCTATACGCGACAATATTTTTTACCCCTCCAGCTTTTGTACGCGCAGTAATTTCATATCGCATGACATCGGGGAGAGAAAAAGCGGCAGCAAAATCACTCTGATTTATTTGGCGAACCCATGAACTATATGTGGGATTGATAAGCGGATCTAGGCTCCACGGATCTGGAACCGGAATGAGATAAGGAGTTGGACTTCCCCATACTTCCGCAACATCCTGGGTCAATCCGCCAGTGGACGATGCGTAGTAAGCAGTAATCACTTTCCCTTTATAAAGCACTGCTAAGCCTTTCCCAGGCTCAGGCTCTGTCGCAGTTACGGCATCCACCCACTTTTGACCCCAACCCGGTTCACTTTCTTTCGAGTACCCAACAAAATTTTGATCTTTCACCGAGGAATAAAGATGACAATCACAACTCTTTCGAAAATTTGCAGCTTTTGACAGCGCAAACGAGCG
>DPWC01000207.1 GCA_003529305.1 Actinomycetota bacterium | reverse complement strand
ACCGGTGAGCATCTCGAACAGCACCACGCCGGTGCTGTACACATCACTGGCGCGATCCCCGGCCGCACCTTGAACCTGCTCAGGTGAAAGGTAGGCAACAGTGCCGATCACGACGCCACGCGTTGCCGCCGATGCGCCACTGGCCGCTCGTGCCAGTCCGAAATCGGCGACTTTCACCCGCCCGTCGCGGGTGATCAAAATGTTTTCTGGCTTGATGTCGCGGTGTACCAATCCCGTGGCGTGCGCCGCTGCCAAGGCATCCAGTACCGGTTCAAGAACATCTAGCGCCTCGCCGATTGACAGCCTTCCCCGCGCACGAAGCAGATCGCGCAAAGTGCTGCCGTCGACGAACTCCATGACGAGGTAGATCTCGCCAGCGTCGCTGCCTTGATCGTGGACCGCCACGGCGTTGGGATGATTCAACGCAGCTGCTGAGCGGGCCTCGCGTTCGAAGCGCTCCACAAAGTCCGGATCTTGCGCCATGGAGCGGTGCATGAGTTTGAGGGCGACGCGGCGTTCCAGACGGGTGTCGGTGCCTTCAAAGACCTCCGCCATGCCGCCACCAGCGACTCGGCGGCCGACGAGGTAGCGGCCGTCCAGCAGGCGCCCCGTTGGGCCCGAACCCGTGGGCGGCCCGCCAGGGGAAGCAGCGTGGTCCACGCTCGCGAGTGTATGGAGCAGCGCGCTGTTGATTGTGGTCCGACACAGTGCACTGCCGGCCACCTGAGGATGGCTGCACTACGCCGTAGGGTCAGCGCGTGGCCAAGTTCGCGTATCTGGGCGTCATGCTGTTCACGGTACTTGGATCGATATGGCTGGAAGTTCTGCTGCGCACCCGGGTGCTGCGTCGTGGCTGGCGCCTCGTGATCTCGATTCTGCCGGTTCTCGTGGTCTTCGTGGCGTGGGACCTCTATGCGATAGCTCGCGGGCATTGGACATTTGATCCACAACGCACAACAGGGGTCCTCTTCCCCGGCGGACTGCCCTTGGAAGAAGTGGTGTTCTTCGTGGTGGTGCCGTTGGCCTCGGTGCTCACCCTTGAAGCTGTGCGTTCCGTCAAGGGCTGGGATGTAGGGGACGACTCGTGACCTACACCCAGATCGCCGTCATGGTGGTGGCTGGTTCCGTTGTGCTTGACCTGTTCATTCTGCGAACGCGATTGCTTCGTCGAAAGGCCTTTTGGACGGCCTACGCCATCATCATCGGATTTCAATTGCTGACGAACGGGATTCTGACGGGATTCGAGATCGTCCGTTACAACGGCGAGGTCATCATCGGCTCGTCAGAGCCCCAACTCCTAGGCAATGGCCGACTGTTCTTCGCCCCGATTGAGGATGTGCTCTTCGGATTCGCGCTGGTCCTGCAGACGCTGGCCTGGTGGGTCTGGTGGGGACGACGCGGGGTGCAGCGCACGCCGGCAGCCGGGCCGCCTCGGTGGTGGATCAGTGGGCGGGGCGATTCCGCAACGCCGTGATCCACGCGCGACCGGCCACGGAAGTTCGCCGACTCAGCGGCACGGTGGCGCGCTTGGTGAAGACCTCATAGTTGATGTTCTCGACTTCGTCGACGATGCCGCAGTACAAGATGCGTGCAGCATCGATACACGGCTGCGCCCAGGGGGCCAGCAAGGCAATCCCCGGCAGTGATCGTTCTTCAAGGTCACGCACTCGGGCGATCTGTGCCTTCAAGGCGCTCACGATCTGAGGCGTCAGAATCCGGCGTTCTAGATCCGCGCGAGAAACACCATGCTCGGCAAGTTCGGCCAACGGCAGGTAGACGCGTCCGCGGTCAAGGTCTTCGTTGACATCGCGGATGAAGTTCGCCAGTTGGAACGCGACGCCAAGGTCTTTGGCCGGTTCGTACGCCTCATCACTGACGGGCTCAAGGATGGGCACCATCTGCAGGCCGATGACCGCAGCCGAGCCGTAGACATATTCGTAGAGGTCCTCGAAAGTCTCGTAGTGACTGACCGTGAGATCCATGCGCATGGAATGCAAGAACGCGTCGAAGTGCTCCAGCGGAATGTTGTGTCGCAGCACCGTGTCCACAACCGCGCGACAGACCGGGTCGTCGCTGCTGCCGCGCTGAACATCGGCGAGAAAACTGTCGCCGAAGCGACCGAGTTCGTCAGACTTTTGCTGGTCGCTCAGGGTGGAGGAGAGGTCGTCAACGATTTCATCGGCGTATCGCGCGAAGCCGTAAAGGGCATGAACAAACGGGCGCTTGGCCGGCGGGAGAAGCAAGGTCGCGAGGTAGTAAGTCTTGCCGTACTCAGCGTTGAGTACGCGGCACCGCTCGTAGGACTGCCGCATCGCGGGATCGGTGATGCCCGCAGCGGTCAACTCACGGGCGCTCACGCGGGGTCATCTTGCCAGCGGTGGCACTGGGGTGCTGCTCCATGGCATCGGCATGGGGGTGTCGCAGGTGCAAGGTGAGGTGGTGGGCCTGTGCCCAGTGTTCTCCGGCCTGAAGGATCTCGGTGCGGGTGCGCCGATCGCTCAGAATGCCGATCACGGCAGCCGAGATTGCCAGCGCCGCAGATACGGGATCAGAAACCTGCAGCACATCGGCGCTGGTGGCACTGCTCTGCGTCAACCCGTGGACCACCATTCCTGTGGTTGCCGCAATCAGGTAAGGCAATTCGCGGCGTCGATAACCAGCCGCAGCTAGCACCACTAGGCCCCACAGCAGGTACCAGGGCTGCACCACCGGTCCAAAGATCGCCAGGAGTAACAGCACAATGCCGGCGGCTCGAACCGGATGGCGCTGACCAGGGTGCAACAGCAGGCGAACGGCATAGGCCACTACAGCCACGGTCGCGATGGTGCGCAGGATGAGCAACAGCCCTTCCGTGTGATCACCCAAGCCCACCGCCGAGCCGAGCCAGCCCACCCCGACTCCCAGCGAGGTCACGGGCGAGATCCATGAGCGCACCAATCCCGGGGTACCCAACGCCTTGATCCACCCGAAGCCCACTCCGGCCAGCAGATTAAGGACAACAAAGGTGGCCACGCAGACGACAGCGGCCAGCGCCCACTTACGGATACGTAGTGTCAGAGAAGCCCCGCTTCCGGCCGCAATGAGTCCGACAAAGCCCAGAACCACTAGAGCCGGAATCTTGATGGCACCGGCCATCGAGATCAGCAGCACTGCGATCACGAAACGGCCGCGCAGTGCCATGGCGAGCCCGGCCACGATGAGTCCGACCATCACGGCGTCGTTGTGTGCGCCCGAGACAAAGTGCATCAGCACCAACGGGTTCAGCAGGCCTGCCCACACTGCCGTGGTGGCGTTGACGCCCATGCGCTCGGCAACTTCGGGCAGGTATTGGGCGATCAGCCAGACGCCGACCAGTGCTAGTCCGCGAAGCAGCAAGGCACCGACAAAGATGTGTTCCCCGGTGATCACCACGACCCACTTGCAGGCCAGCAGGAAAAGCGGTCCGTAAGGAGTGGGCGTGTCCAGCCACCACGGACTCACGGCCTCCAAGAACGGGCCGGGGATAGCCGAGGGCGCCATGGTGTACGGGTCAAGTCCCAGGCGCAGCAGATTGCCTTGGGCGATGTAGCTATACACATCTTGACTGAACAGCGGCGGTACCAGCAGCAGCGGCAGTGACCAGGCAAGTAGCACCTGATTGAGCCGGCGCCGATCAAGGATGCGTCCCTGTCGAATGTCACCGCCCAGCAGGAGCCATGCTCGCAGTAACACAATGGCCCCGATGGCCACCACAATCTTGGAGAACACAGCTCCGGGGGTTGTGGTGCGCAGTTGTTCGATCAAGGGCCACGAGGCAAGAGCCGCTCGCTCAGGCAAGTAGCCCACACCCAGCGCACCCACCGCCATCAGGCCGGTGCCCATCATCCCAAGGCGCGCGTGGCGCCCAACGGTGTCAGTCAGGAGTCGCGCCGAAGGAGCGACGGCGTCTACAGAGCGCGTCGAGGCGGGTGCGGCGTCAGATGACATCCCCGCAAGGGTAGCGATCCCGGGTTAGCGCCAAGCCCGTGATGCGTAGGTGCGGTCAGGGCCGGTGATCCGCTCGGCCGCCAAGCGTCCGGAGACCAGGACCATCGGCACTCCCACGCCGGGCTGAGTGCCTGACCCGGTGAAGACGATGTTCTCGCCCCACAGGTTCTTCGGGCGAAACGGTCCGGTCTGAAG
>DPWC01000095.1 GCA_003529305.1 Actinomycetota bacterium | reverse complement strand
TCGCTGTGTACCGACAACGGGGCAATGGTGGCCGCACTGGGTGCCGCGCTGCTGGAGGCCGGCGCTGGTGAGTCAGTGCCTGACTTTGGTGCGCACTCCTCGCTCCCCGTCACCACGGTGGTGCTGTGACTACACCTTCACCCATTGATGGCAAGGCGTTGGCGGCGCTGGTCGTTGGTGTGATCGATGGTGTGGTCAGATAAGGGCATGTCCGGTGAGTCCGCTGTGGTGCGTTTCTGGGAAGCGCGGGTTGGCGAGGGCCAATTGGACGCGGCAGTGACCTGGGTTCACCGCAATGTGGTGCAACCGAGTTTGTCGCGGGGTGCCGTGAGCGCTGAGATGTTCGTGGCGGACGAGGATCGTGCGTCGGGCAATCCCGCGCGGGTCGTGGTGTTGTCGCGGTGGTCCGGTGTGAGCGATCCGCACGAGCCCGAGCCCGACGGCGTCTGTGTGGTTCGCGCCCACGGGTGGGATTTCCGCACCACCGAAGGTTCGTAGGGCCGACTATGGAGCAACAACCGGTGGGCTATGGCGATGCGCGTCGCCAGCGTCTGCGACGCATCCGCCGACGCCGATTGACCACGACGGTCACTGTTCTTGTCGCTGTTGTGGTGCTTCTGGGCTGGAGTGTGCAGAACCGCACCTCGACATCACCTGCATCGTCAACGAGATCAGCCACAAACCCATCGTCAACGACCGATTCAACGACCGTCCCATCAACGCCCAGCGCGACACGATCGTCACGCCCCGCGGTGTCGGCATCAACAAGTGCTGGCCCCATCGCGGTTGCTCCTGCGCCCACCACAGTGCCGAAGGTGACGACAACCAGCGGTGCGGTGCCCATTGTGAGACGCATCAACACCACTGATCCCGTGGTGTTCCTGACTATTGATGATGGATACGACCGCGACCCCGCGTTTCGCGATTACATCGTGGCGCGCAACATTCCCCTGACGATGTTTCTGGTATCTCAGGCGGCCAACGCCGACCCACAGTTCTTCTCAACACTGAGTCAGGTGAACGGTTCGTCTATCCAGAACCATTCCGTCACTCACGCCAATTTCAAAGCGATCAGTAGCCAGGAGCAGAAGCAGCAGATCTGCGGCAACTCTGCTAAAGAGCGAAGCCTGTTCGGCTCGACGCCGACTTTCTTGCGTCCGCCGTATGGAAATCTCACGACACAAACGCCAGCCATTGCCAAGTCGTGTGGGATTCGAGCGATCGTCCTGTGGTCCGTGTCGATGCCTAGTTACAAGATCTACTACCAATCGGGGAACCGCTTGCAGCGCGGCGACATCATTCTTCTGCACTTCCGCGATCACGGCGGAGTGAAAAACATGAATTCCTTGCTGAATACCATCAGCGCGCAGGGACTGCGGGTGGCATCGCTGACTGATTACCTCAAACCGTGAGTCGATCGGCGATCACGGCCACTGGCTGACTGCCCACGCGCGTTAAGAGAACGGTGGCAAAGTGCGGCAGGCTGGTGTCGAGCCGCAGTTGAGCGCGCACTTCCTCGGGGGTCATCGCGATGCCCCGCTTCTTGATCTCGACGCGACCAATGCCGCGACGGCGTAGTTCGGCTCGCAGCGATTTGATGGAAAAGGGCAGAGTGTCGCGCACGGCAAATCGGCTGTAGAGCGGTGAGGCATCGGGGATTGTCGAGCAGCTGATGTAGGCAATGCGCTCATCGAGCAGCCAGCCGTTCACCGCGGTGCAGATCTGGGCCACTAAGCCGGCACGGATGATGGCCGAGTCTGGTTCGAGCAAGTACTCGCTGATTGGCCCGCGCTCAGCTGCGGCGAGACCACCGGCGAGATCAGTGCCAGCCGAAGTGACGGTCAGGGCTTCGGCATCGACGGTGCTGGCGCCTGCAGTAAGCAGCGTGGCTCGGTGTGAAACAGCCGGATCGGCGGCATCGCCAAACCACACGCAGGCCTCCACGAGGTCGCCGTTGTGGCTGATCCACTCCGTGGTTGTTCCCGCACCGCCGAGCTCGCGATCAATGCCGGGGGCCACTTTGACCGCACCCAACCGGCGGCTGCTGGCCAGTGCTGAGGCGTGGTGCCACGGCGGTGACCACTGCTCGACCTCGCGGAGACGGCGACCGTCGCGGCGTCGCGCCGGATCAAGAAAGATCGCGTCGCAGTCAGCTGCGACGACGGTGTCAGCGGTGACCTCCGCTTGGGCGATGCTGCACTGTGCACTGAAACCTGATGCGGCGACATTGGCCTGCGCTAACGCGGCGATGTCTGGCTCGCGTTCCATCGCGTGCACGCGCAAGCCGGCGCGGGCGAAAGCGATCGTGTCCAGGCCCACGCCACAGCCGAGGTCAGCGATCACCGTTGCGCCGCGGGCCACCAGATGGGCGGCGCGGTATCGGGCCACGGCCGGGCGGGTGGCCTGCTCGAGTGCGTCGGTGGTGAACCACAGGGTGGTCGCAGCCGGATCATCGGTCCAACGCTCCGCAGCGCGCGTTCGCAGGCGGGCCTGGGTGAGCGCGGCGGAGACGATCTCCGCAGGAAGCTCGCGCCGGGCTCGGTCAGCGACCGCCAAGGTGGCCGCGGGGTCATAAGGGGTCAGCTCGGCCATCAGACGCGCTCCGGCAGGCGTCATCAGGGAGTCGATCCATGCCCTGGCCTCCATGGCGGGAGGATCTCACCGCTGGTCGGGGTGGGCACGCCCCCGGGCGCACGGATCCACCGGCTGGCACTCGGTTTGACGGAGTGCCAGCACCCCCTTAGAGTGTGCCTAGCACTCGCCGGGGGTGAGTGCTACGCATGAAATTGCCCATCTGCATCCTGATCCCTGAAGGGGGAACAGCACCGTGTCGGTTTCCATCAAGCCCCTTGAGGACCGTGTTCTCGTCCAGCCGCTCGAGGCCGAGCAGACCACCGCTTCCGGACTTGTCATTCCGGACACCGCCAAGGAGAAGCCCCAAGAGGGCAAGGTCCTGGCTGTCGGTCCGGGCCGCTTCGAAGACGGCAAGCGCATTCCGCTGGATGTCGCTGAAGGCGATGTCGTGGTCTACAGCAAGTACGGCGGTACCGAGGTCAAGTACAACGGCGAGGAGTACCTCATCCTCTCCGCTCGTGACATCCTCGCAGTCGTCTCGAAGTAGGCGCATCACCGATGCCCAAGATTCTGGAGTTCGACGAGCACGCCCGTCGCGCGTTGGAGCGTGGCGTGAACAAGTTGGCCGATGCGGTCAAGGTCACGCTGGGTCCCAAGGGTCGCAATGTGGTGCTCGATAAGAAGTGGGGCGCTCCCACGATCACCAATGACGGTGTGACCATCGCCCGCGAAGTCGAACTTGACGACCCGTTTGAGAACCTCGGCGCGCAGCTGGTCAAAGAAGTGGCAACCAAGACCAACGATGTCGCCGGTGATGGCACCACGACGGCCACAGTTCTGGCTCAGGAACTGGTCCGCGAGGGTCTGCGCAATGTGGCGGCCGGAGCACAACCCGCATCGGTCAAGCGCGGCATCGATCAGGCCGTTGAAGCCATTTCTGCGGCCCTGCTGGCGCAGGCCCGGCCGGTCAATGGCCGCGACGAGGTGGCCCAAGTGGCGACCTTGTCCGCTCAGGATGCCGAAATCGGTGCCGTTATCGCTGAGGCGATCGACAAGGTCGGCAAAGAAGGCGTCATCACCGTTGATGAGTCCAACACCTTTGGCGTCGAACTGGAGTTCACCGAGGGTATGCAGTTCGACAAGGGCTATATCTCGCCGTACTTCGTTACCGATGCCGACCGCATGGAGGCCGTGCTCGACAACGCGAATCTGCTGTTGGTCAACGGCAAGGTGTCATCAGTGGCCGAGCTGCTGCCGATCCTCGAGAAGGTCGCGCAGGCTGGTCGGCCGCTGGCAATCATTGCCGAAGATGTCGACGGTGAAGCGTTGTCCACCTTGGTGGTCAACAAGATTCGTGGCACCTTCAACGCGGTGGCAGTCAAGGCTCCCGGCTTCGGCGATCGTCGTAAGGCGATGCTGCAAGACATGGCGATCCTCACCGGCGGTGAAGTTGTTTCGGCTGAAGTGGGTTTGAAACTGGATCAAGTGGGTCTAGAGGTTCTCGGTTCAGCGCAGCGCATCGTCGTGACCAAGGACGACACCACCATCGTGGATGGTGGCGGCAGTAGTGCCGCCGTCGCCGATCGGGTCGCCCAGATTCGCGCTGAGATTGAGCGTACGGATTCAGATTGGGACCGCGAGAAGCTGCAAGAGCGGCTGGCCAAACTGGCTGGTGGCGTCTGCGTGATCAAGGTCGGTGCGGCCACGGAAGTCGAGCTCAAGGAGCGCAAGCTGCGCCTTGAGGACGCGATCTCGGCAACGCGCGCGGCCATTGACGAAGGCATCGTCGCTGGTGGAGGTACCGCATTGGTGCTCGCGAGTTCGGCAGTGGACTCCCTGGCGCTCAACGGTGAAGAAGCCGTCGGTGCGCAGATCGTGCAGCGTGCCGTGGATGCGCCGTTGCGGTGGATCGCTGAGAATGCTGGCGCCCATGGCCAAGTCATCGTGGCGCAGGTGCGCTCTGGCGGACAGGGTTACAACGCGGCCACCGGTGAGTTCGGCGATCTGATGGCTCAAGGCGTTATTGACCCAGTGAAGGTGACCCGGTCGGCGTTGCAGAATGCGGGGTCGATCGCTGGATTGCTGTTGACCACGGAAGCGTTGGTCGTGGACAAGCCAGCGGAGCCCGAAGGGGAGGCTGCTGGGCATTCCCACGGTCACTCGCACGGGCCCGGGGGTCACACGCACTAGATCACGGCACGCCGTCACACACGGATCAACGACGAAGGCCCGCTTCCTTGGTGGTAGCGGGCCTTCGTCGTGGGGTCCTGCCCGAGGGGTTCGGGCGGTGGGCGGCCGGTGAAGGGGGTGGCAGCCCAAGGTGAGGGGAGAGGGGTCAGATCAGGAGGCCACCACCGGCGCTTGGGTGGCACTGGGGCGCAAGGCCTTGCCGGCTTCGTAGATGGCCAAGCGGTCGTCTTCGCTCATGCCGCCCCAAATGCCGTACGGCTCGCGGACCGCTAGGGCATGTGCGGCGCACTGAGCGATGACCGGGCAGGTGGCACAGACCGCTTTGGCATTGGCTTCGCGACGGGCACGGGCCGATCCACGCTCGCCTTCGGGGTGGAAGAACACCGCGCTGTCGAGGCCGCGGCACGCGCCCTCAAGCTGCCAGTCCCAGAGATCAGCGTTGGGTCCGGGGAGTCGGGAGAGATCCGCCATGTGGTGCCTCCAAGTGGGTGGTTGCCCTTGTTGAGCAGGAACATAATATCGTTTCAGAAGTTGGTCAAGTCGATTTGCCGACAAACTTTTGACAAAGTTTCGGACAAATCGCCCATCCGGCCCGTCAGCGGTGGCAGAACGCGGTTCCACGCCTGAGTATTGGGGGTATGTCCGGTTCCTCCCCGTCCTCTGAGCCCCCCGGCGCGGGATTCGGCGACGGCGGAATCGAGTCAGTCGGGGCAGTGCCGGTGCCGCCTGGCGGCTTGTCCGTCTCGGCAGTGGCCCAGCGATTGGGGGTGGCGGCGGCCACCCTGCGCACCTGGGATCGCCGCTACGGCATCGGGCCCAGCCAGCACAGCGCCGGGGCCCATCGTCGGTATTCCGCGGGCGATCTTCGTCGTCTGGAAGTGATGCAAGCCCTGGTCTTCGAAGGCGCCTCGCCAGCTGATGCGGCTAAGGCGGCATTGTCGAGCAGTGTCAGTGCAGTCAGCGCGGAGAGTGCAACAACCCCGGTGGTGCCGGTGCCGGTCAGTGAGATGACGGGTCGTGCCGGTGGCGGACGAGTGGTGCCGCTGCACGGTGGCGGCCCACAAGCCCGCGGTTTGTCGCGAGCGGCTTTGGCCATGGACGCACCTGCGGTGCGGCGATTGATCGTGGACTCCTTAAGAGCGCGCGGCACCATCTGGACTTGGGACAACCTGATCGTTCCGGTATTGATCGGTGTCGGTGAGAAGTTCGCCGCCACGGGTGAAGGCATCGAATTGGAGCATCTGTTGTCCGAGGGCGTGGCCGGTGCTCTGCGCGATGTCGCCGAGTCGGTCAACGAACCTTTCGGATCGCGGCCCGTCGTGTTGGCTGCAGCTCCTGACGAGCAGCACACACTTCCGCTGTATGCGGTAGCAGCTGCGTTGGCCGAGCGCGGCGTGGCCTCGCGCATGCTGGGGCCGCGAGTACCAGCCTCGGCCATGGCGTTGGCCGTGGAGCGATCCGGATCACCGGCCCTGATGATCTGGGCACACGATGACATCACCGCTTCCTTGGTGGATTTCCAGGAACTCCACACGCTCCGATCGAGCCGAGCGATCGTGCTCGGTGGCCCGGGATGGGGCACCGACCTGCCCGACGGGGTGCGCTGTTGTCGCGACCTGACCGAGGCGGTGACCCGGCTGGCCAATGCGGCCCGCGGGATGCTCTAGGCCACAGAAATCCCTGCCTGAGCGGGTCAAGACCGACCCCCTGGCTGCCGATAACTCCCCTAAGTAAGCAGAGCAGCCCACACGGCGGGCTGATCGCCATTGGGGAAGTAGGCATTCGTGAGCACTGTGCTGGTTTGCGATGACGCACCGCTGGCGCGCGATGCCGTCCGCCGCGCAGTGGCCTTGGTGCCCGGCGGCGATCGCGTAGATGTGGCCGCCTCGGGTGAGGAGGTGCTGGCGCGATGGGATCGCGAGCATCCTGATCTGGTGTTGATGGATGTGCGGATGCCAGGCATCGGTGGCATCGAAGCTGCGCGCCGCTTGGTGTCGCAACATCCAGACGCCGTGGTCGTCATGCTCACGGTGGCGCAAGACGGCGAGGCCGTAGCCCATGCGGTAGCTGCGGGCGCGCGAGGCTTCCTCACCAAAGATGCCACGCGTGAGGAAATTAGTACGACGGTGACCTGTGCTTTGGAGTCGTCCGAGTGGGGAGCTTCTGTGGCACCGGTGCGCACCACAGAGCCGCTGGCTGGCCGACCGCCGTTACTGACCGAACGCGAGATGCAGGTCCTCGATGGCATGAGCCGGGGGCAGAGCAATAGTGAGATCGGCAAAGAACTGTTCTTGTCGGAAGACACCATCAAGACGCACGCTCGACGGTTGTTTCGCAAGATGGGTGCCGCAGATCGCGCGCAGGCAGCAGCGCTGGGCTACCGCTGGGGCTACCTGGGCTGAGCCAGCGCCAGGTGCGTCGGTAGCCTTATCCCTCAGGCAGATACCTCGAGCCCAAGGCGGTGGGCATGGACCCGATGGCCAGCACCGATGAGTGACGCCGACGGCCTGCCCGAGAAGTTCTCCCGGCTGGGCCTGACCTACGACGATGTTCTGCTACTTCCCGGCGCCTCTGATGTGGTGCCGAGCGCTGTTGACACCACCTCGCGCTTGACCCGCAATATCTCGGTGCGCATTCCGCTGGTGTCTTCTGCCATGGACACAGTCACGGAGGCGCGACTGGCGATCGCCATGGCGCGCCAGGGCGGTGTGGGTGTGTTGCACCGCAATTTGTCGATCGAAGATCAAGCAGCACAGGTGGATCTGGTCAAGCGGTCAGAGGCCGGGATGGTCACTAATCCGGTGACCTGCGGTCCCGACGATTCGCTGGCCGATGTCGATGCTCTCTGCGCGCGTTACCGCATCAGTGGTGTTCCTGTCGTTGATGCCGCCGGAGTCTTGCTGGGCATTGTCACTAATCGCGATATGCGATTTGAAACGGACCATTCGCGGAGTGTTCGCGACATCATGACGCCGATGCCGCTGGTCACTGGACCAGTCGGAATCAGCGGTGATGACGCGATGGCCGTCTTGGCTGCTAACAAGGTGGAGAAACTTCCGCTGATTGATCAGGCCGGTCGCCTGTGCGGGCTGATCACTGTCAAAGACTTCGTGAAGTCCGACAAGTACCCATTAGCTACTAAGGACGCTTCTGGCCGTCTAGTCGTCGGTGCGGCCGTGGGTGTGGGCGATGACGCCTACAAGCGCGCGCGCACGCTGATTGATGCCGGTGTCGACTTTGTGGTGGTGGACACGGCGCACGGACACAACAGTGGAGTTCTTGACATGGTCTCGCGCTTGAAGCGTGAGACCGCTGTCGATGTCGTCGGTGGCAACATCGCCACTCGCGAGGCCGCGCAGGCGCTGGTCGATGCCGGCGCCGATGGCATCAAGGTCGGCGTGGGTCCGGGATCGATCTGCACGACCCGGGTGGTCGCCGGTGTGGGAGTTCCCCAGGTCACCGCTATCTACGAGGCATCGCTGGCCGCGCAGCCCGCAGGTGTTCCAGTCATCGGCGATGGTGGTCTGCAATACAGCGGTGATATCGCCAAGGCGCTGGTTGCTGGTGCCGACACCGTCATGCTCGGTTCACTCTTGGCTGGCTGTGAAGAAACGCCGGGCGATC
>DPWC01000096.1 GCA_003529305.1 Actinomycetota bacterium | reverse complement strand
GCCGGTGACGGCACCACCACCGCCACCGTTTTGGCCCAGGCGCTCGTGCGTGAAGGTCTGCGCAATGTCGCCGCCGGTGCCAACCCGATGGCGATCAAGCGTGGCATCGAGAAGGCCGTTGCCGCCGTCAGCGCAGAACTGCTGAACATGGCCAAGGATGTGGAGACCAAGGAAGAGATCGCTTCTACGGCCAGCATCTCGGCCGCTGACCCGCTGATTGGCGAGATCATCGCCGAGGCCATGGACAAGGTCGGCAATGAAGGCGTCATCACCGTTGAGGAGAGCAACACCTTCGGGCTGGAGCTTGAACTCACTGAGGGGATGCGCTTCGACAAGGGCTACATCTCGCCCTACTTCGTCACCGACGCCGAGCGGATGGAAGCCGTCCTCGAAGACGCCTACATCCTGATCGCGAACCAGAAGATCAGTGCCAGCAAGGATGTGCTGCCGATCATGGAGAAGGTCATCCAGTCCGGCAAGCCGCTGGTCATCCTCGCCGAGGATGTCGAGGGCGAGGCACTGGCCACCTTGGTTGTCAACAAGATCCGTGGCAACTTCCGCTCCGCTGCGGTCAAGGCCCCCGGCTTTGGTGATCGCCGCAAGGCCATGCTGCAAGACATCGCCATCCTCACTGGCGGTCAGGTGATCTCTGAGGAGGTCGGCCTGAAGCTTGATGGCACCGGTTTGGAACTGTTGGGTCGCGCGCGCAAGATCGTGGTAACCAAGGACGAGACCACCATCGTTGAGGGTGCCGGCGACGCAGAGCAGATCGCTGGCCGGGTGAACCAGATCCGTGCCGAGATCGACAAGTCGGACTCCGACTACGACCGCGAGAAGCTGCAGGAGCGACTGGCCAAGCTGGTCGGCGGTGTTGCGGTCATCAAGGCCGGTGCGGCAACCGAAGTCGAGCTCAAGGAGCGCAAGCACCGCATTGAGGACGCCGTGCGCAACGCCAAGGCTGCAGTGGAAGAAGGCATCGTCGCCGGTGGTGGCGTTGCTTTGCTGCAGGCCTCGAAGGCAGCGTTCGAGAAGCTGGCCATTGATGGTGAAGAGGGCGTTGGCGCCAAGATCGTCGAGATCGCGGTGGAGGCTCCGCTGAAGCAGATCGCCACCAATGCTGGTCTGGAAGGCGGTGTTGTCGCCGAGCGCGTGCGCAACCTGCCGGCGGGTCAGGGTCTGGATGCTTCCACGGGTGAGTATGTGGACATGATCAAGAACGGCATCATCGATCCGGCCAAGGTGACGCGCTCTGCGCTGCTGAACGCTGCATCGATTGCTGGGTTGTTCCTCACCACGGAAGCCGTCGTGGCCGATCGTCCGGAGAAGGCAGCTGCCGCTCCGGCCGGTGGCGACATGGGAGGTATGGACTTCTAAGTCCATCACCCGACACAGCCAACGAAGGGTCGATCCGCAGCACGCGGGTCGGCCCTTCGGCATGTGCGCAAGGATGCCGGCGTGACCGTTCTGGTGGATCCCCCGAAGTGGCCGCGTCACGGCACGCTGTGGGGGCACCTGGTCAGCGATGAATCGTTCGCGGAACTGCATGCCTTCGCTGAGCGCTGCGGAATCCCGGAGCGTGGGTTCGATGCCGACCACTACGACATCCCCATCGCCAAGTACGACGAACTGATTGCGGCAGGTGCAGTAGCCGTGAGTTCGCGTGAGTTGGTGCAGCGCCTTCGCGCGAGCGGGCTGCGTCGCCCCAAGCGCGCAGGCTCAGGGCCGCATAACGAGGCGGCGCCCCGGTAAGAGGCCAGCGACCTACTGCGCAGAGAGCAGTTGGAGTTCCACGGTGATGTTGGCTCGCGCGCGTTCCTCCCACAGCTGTTGACCGGCTACTGATCGAAACAGGTGGTCGCGATCCAGAAGGCGGTGAAGCACCGCTGATCGTTCGGCACGGAATATCTGGTCGTCGACGAAGGCGTATTCGGTGCGCACTGCGGCGGCGTAGTCGGCGTAGGTGTCAGGGTCACCGGCCAGCACTGCCAGATCGGCATCGCAGAGCAAGGCACCGGTCTCATCGTCCAGCGCAGCATCGTGATGGCCCGTCAGGCGCACTAAACGCGCCACTTCTGCGGCGTGCTCGGTGCTGTAGCCGAACATCGGCAGCAGGGCCTCAGCTAGTTGCGCGGAGACTTCTTCGTTGTCCTGGCGGTGGGGGTCGTAGACCGCATCGTGGAACCACGCGGCGTGCCGTACCAGTTCAAGGTCGATACCGTCGGCGGCCACTTCGGTGGCGAGCAATTCGATGGCTGCCAGAACGGCGGCCAGGTGGGAGTCGTTGTGATAGCGCCGGTGGGGTTCGCGATATCGCTCGAGCAGCAGCGTCTTCAGCGGCTCCGGTAGGTTGCCGGCGAGCGCGGAACCGTGACGACCCATGACTCCACGCTAGGGCGTGCGCGAGAACTCGGGAGCACAGATGCGAATCGTGATCGTTGGCGCCGGCCAGGTAGGCCGGTCGTTGCAGGAGGCTTTCGGGGCATTGGGCCACGAGGTGGTGATGGCCCGGCGTGCACCACAGGCAGCTGGCGAAGTCGCGTTGGC
>DPWC01000146.1 GCA_003529305.1 Actinomycetota bacterium | reverse complement strand
GGGCTCCCGGAAGAGGATTCGAAGGGGTCGGTACATCGGGCCTACGGGCATGAATTCCGCCACATTCTTGGATTCCCTGAGTGGACCCTTGTGGACCCTTCTAGGCACGAATGCCACCCAGTGAGTCCGGCGGACTAACTGTCCACATCGGTGGGCCGCGGATGTGCGCTCATGACCTTACCGTGACGGCATCACCAAGGGGACAACATGACAACAACGACTAGATCGTCGAAGACATCACTACGACCCAGGGCGACCACTGATTCACCTGCACCGCGCGCCGAATCACGAAAGATCACCCCTGCTCAACATCCCGCGGATGTTCGGTCAGTTCTGACCAAATAGCCCACCAGCGTGATGCACACCCTCGTCGTGGGCAAGGAATTGACAGGGATTCCTGCTTTTCGCTGACGCCCTACCTCTTCCCCTTGCGGTAGTAGGACCGCCAGATGAGTCGATGGATCGGAATCAGCCGCGGGATCGACCGCAGACCGGGGATAAAGGGCAGCAGCAGAAACAGCAGAGCCAGCAGGCCCACGATGCTGAGGATGACGATGTCACCGTTTGCCGTGAGTGTGGCCGCCAGTCCCGATTCAGCATTGCTGTTGAAGATAGGCAACTGATACCAGAACGACACAGGAATCAGCCACTGCTGACCCGGGTAATTGCCGGTCTCGTTGATCATTCCCCACTGGTTGCCCTGCAGGTGGTACTTGGTGCCAGCGGCGTCGAGGTAGCCACCGTCGCCCATGAAAAGGATCTGCTTGGTGTTGTCGGTGGAATAGAAGCGGCCCGGTGCATCGAGGATGCCGTCTAGTGCACCCGATTGAGCCATAGCTAGCAGCGCGTTCGACAGTTCCGGCACGGGACCGAAGCCGCGGCCTGAGACCTTCGAGGGATCTCCATTGGCGCCCTTCGGATCGGCGATGGCATCGGTATAGGCCTTTGCCCAGGAGGACTGTTGGCCAGTACTGGCCTTCGACCACTTCTCGAGGGCCCGCTCGACCTGGGCCGGCTGGTTTTGAGTCCGCAGCGGGGTGATGACGAAGTCGTTCGCCGGGTCAACCGGAATGGTCACGCCGATGGTCTTGGCGGGACGCAGTGGGCCGAGATTCTGACCGTCACCACCCTTGTTGTAGGGCCCGCCATACCCAGCAGATTCTGTGGTGCCGGCAAGCTCTCCAGCAGCCGTCGTCACAAAGTCCGCAGGGTCGGCGGTGGCCCATCCCTTGAAGGTGAGGGCAGGGACATCGGGTGAGCCGAATCGGGCTGCCAGAAGCAGGACCAACATGGTTACGACGATGAGGGCGATGACGCCCTCCTTGACGATGTCGTAGTGCCGAGTCGGACCGGACCAGGGTCGCGTCTCGATGTCGCGCTGCGCATTGGTGCTCATCGGCTCGCCCCTTCGCTCCTAGCTGCCTCGATTGCTGCAGCGTCAATGGGCGGCACCACACCTCGCAGACGAACCCAGAGCACATGGCCGAGCACGACTGCGGCGATCACCGCCGGCAGAAGGAAGACATGGAACATCAGGATCTGTCCGAGGTTCGCCACATTGAACACTGCACCGACACCCGTGGCGTTGAGACCGTCCTTGGCTTCAAAAGCGATCCACTGGGAGTCGAGGTTGGTCTGAAGGAGGTAGCCGGTCAGACCCGCAATGATGGAGACGACGAAGGCCAGCCCACCCGTGATCCAGGTACGCGCTCGGCCTCCGCGCCAGGCTGCCATCCAGAACTTGCCCCACAGGTGCACAACCATGAAGAGGAAGAACAGTTGCACCGACCAAAAGTGCAGGCTGTTGATGTAGTGGCCAGCCAATGAGGTGTGCCACCACGACGGTCCGAAGATCGTCAACACCACGCCGGTGGCGATGATCAGCGCGAGACACACCAGAGTCAGAACACCGAAGACATAGATCCATGACGCCACATAGGCCGGTTGCGTGCCGGGCAGCAGCTTCGAGAACGGCAGGTTGCGCTCCGCCGCCTCGCCCAGCGCAGCCGTCCAATTGCCACGCGTCTGGGAGCGGTCCTCGCTGGTCTGACTCATCGCTGCTCCCCCGATCCCTCTCCCCCGGGAAACGGCAGGACAAGAGCAAGGATGAATAGCACGATCAGCGCCCCCACCATGATGGCGTTGGGCACCGAGATTGAGAGCCAGCTGTGCTCAATGAATCGTGCTGGTGGAATGTCATGCGACATCATCGAACCTCGCCTCGAAGTTAGGAATTGCATCATCGCAATGTCAGTGAGCCAGAGTTTCCATATTTATCTCCACAATCCCTATGGCGAGGCAATTAGGGATATAAGTCCCTGCACGGCCGCACTACAACACCTCAAGAACCGCAGGGCGTTCAATCGCCGAGTTGTCCGAGCAATGTACGCAGGTCCTTCTCCTCGGTACGCGAATCCGGACTTGTAGAGCGCAATGCCCGTAAAACCTTGTCGATGGTGGCGTCCAACTTCGTCCACTCTGCCGGATTGCGTCGCTTCAGCACCGCCTCCGACTGATCCCACAGCGTCTCAAGATCCGTCACGCGTGTCGTCGCACGCGACTGCTGACCAGCGACCACCAAGTCCAAAGTGTCCTGGGTGATCTTGCTGAAAGCCGACAGATCACCCAAAGGCGATTTTGTTCCTACGGATCCGCTCGCCGCCGCCTGCCTATTGAGCTCCGAAGTGCGGTAGCGGTAGAAGCCCGTACCTGCAATCACAAACACAAGAATCACGCAAACTGTCTGGATCATCGCAGTGCGATTTGGTCCGGTTTCCACCTGCACCGGGCCGAACTGTTGTGCTGAGTCCTGACGCTCCAGCGTGCCACTGATCGGCGTGATGTCGGGCTTGCGCACTGAGAGATAGGTGATCGTCGCGAGGATGGCCGTGAGGAAGATTGCAC
>DPWC01000223.1:5727-5942 GCA_003529305.1 Actinomycetota bacterium | reverse complement strand
CATCCGGAGTACTCCACGCCAGAGGTGACGCATCCTTTGGCGGCGGTGCTGCATGAACGAGCTGGCGAGTTGATCATGCTGTCGGCGCTGCGGCGGACCAATGCCGTACCGGGCACACCACAGGTCAATTTGTATAAGAACAACACGGACAACAAAGGTGCGTCCTACGGAGCCCACGAGAACTATCTGGTGGACCGCTCGGTGCCGTTCGCCTC
>DPWC01000223.1:0-5347 GCA_003529305.1 Actinomycetota bacterium | reverse complement strand
CGGGGTCTGGGCTTCCAATTGAGCCAGCGTGCCGACTTCATGGAGGCCGAAGTGGGCCTAGAAACCACAGTGAAGCGGCCGATCATCAATACCCGCGATGAGCCACACGCTGATCCGGCCATGCACCGCAGATTTCATGTGATCGTTGGTGATGCCAACATGTCGCAGTTGGCGAGTTTCCTCAAATTGGGCACGACGAGTCTGGTACTCGGTGCGATCGAGGCTGGGGGGCTTGACGGGCTTCCCGAGATCGCCGATCCGGTGCGTGAAATCCAAGAGGTCTCGCACGACCATTTGTTGCAGCACAGGATTCGGTTATCCGATGGTCGCCGGATGACCGCCTTGGAGATTCAGGACTACTACCTTGAGGCCATCACCGCCGCCATCGAAGCTGGCGGGCTGGATTCCTCCGACGGTGGCGCAGAGCAGGTTGTGCACGAGTGGGGCAGAGTCCTCAACATTTTGGGCGACGATCCGCTCTCGCTTGCCGGTGAACTGGATTGGCCCGCGAAATTGAATCTACTGGAGGGTTATCGTCGCCGCGGCAATCTGGATTGGGACGATCCAAAGCTGGCGCTGATTGACCTGCAGTATCACGACATTCGACCCGAGAAGGGCCTCTATCACACCTTGGTCACCTCGGGTCGCATGCGCACTTTGGTCACGGATGAACAGGCGGAGGAAGCCGTTCTGCGACCGCCCGAGGACACTCGAGCGTGGTTCCGCGGCGAATGCTTGCGACGATTCGCCGACTCGATCTTTGCCGCGTCGTGGGATTCCATCGTCTTCGACATCGCTGGTCGCGATGCACTGCAGCGGATCGCTACCTCGGATCCTCTGAAGGGCACCAAGCAACATGTCGGCGCTGTTCTGGACCGATCCAAGGATGCTGCCGCGCTAGTCGACGCGCTCCAACCGGAGAGCTAGCACCGGACAAGCCTCAACGGCACTTTGCGCCAGCAGATTCGAGCGCTGATCCTCGGGTTGGTGCGTGATGATGGGAAATCCCCAGTCATCGAGATCAATGAGTTCGGGAGCCATCTGAGCGCACAAGCCATGACCATCACAGGCCACCCAATCGACAACGATCTTCTTCATCGAGAACGCACTCCGGAGATTGCTGATCGCAAGGCCGGCCAGGCGGTGGCGGCACCTCGGTGACAGCCCTTGCCCGCCGCATGGTCGTTCAGATGTGTTCCGTAAGCCACTAGCAAGGAGGCAACAAGTCCTGCCGTGCCGTCGGGATGGGCACATGCACCCCGTCCGCGCACCAACGGCAACCAGCGATCAAGGTTGGCCCGATCGGTGGTCGCTGGCCGACTCTTGGCCAATCGCGAGAGTGCATCGGCGATAGCTGGCAGTCCGAAGGTGCACGGTCCACATTGCCCAGCAGATTGGCCAGCGAGCCATGAAGCGATTTGAGCCGTCACCACCACCGGGCACCACTGTGGATCTGCCACGGCAAACAGAGCCACGCCAAGGCGCACAGCGGGATCGCGCAGTACAAAATCATCCGCGGTGGCGTGCTGGATCTGATCGCTCGTGATCCATGATCCCGCGTAGCCACCCACCAGCAGGGGAGCGCCTGTCGCGTCGACACCTGCCGCCGACAACACTGACGAGACAGGTGTTCCCTTAACCGTCTCGACGATGTGGCGCTGACCATCGGTGTTCATCACGGTGGTCAGAAGTCGACCGTGGGCGGCCTCGCGGTGCTGGAGCGTTAAGGCCACCAATGCGTAGGTTTCGGCATTGGAGACCAAAGTGGGGCGTCCTTTGACACCCTTAATTGAGGGCTGGAACCGGAGCGAATAGGGCAGAGCGGTTCCGCCCGATAGCCCTTGGACCACGCTGGTGACTTGACCACTGACGAAGCGATCAGGCGCCTGAGCGATGCGGATCGTGACATCGCTGTCACTGCGGCGTTCGCCAATAGCTGCCTCCAGGCTCGCTAAAGCCGGTGACCCATGGTGCAGCCACACCACGATCTCCTTGCACTTCAACAATCGAGCACTGGTGATGGCGCCATCGAGGACCAGATGGGGTGCCAGCAAAAGCAAGCCAAGATCCTTCGCGGATGCCGGCTCACCTTCGGCTGCATTAACGACAACCAGAGGGTTGCCTCGCGCTCCAGCGGTGGATTCGAGTTTGATCGCGAACGGGAAATTCGCACCGCCGCGACCTTTCACGACGCCGTGTTGAAGGACGGCCACAGCATCATCGAGGTGTCGATGAGCCTTCTTTGCTGGCAGTGGAACACCATGCACCATCTGGTGCTCACGCAGCGGGAGTCGTCGGGGTGCCGCAGCGGAACTGGCACCGCTAAGAACACCGGCAAAGGTCAGAGGCGGATGGGTGGACGACACGGTCAGGGAGGATTGTGCACTCACGAGAGATGCACCTCCCCCTTGGTGGCTTTGTGCCCAGCAACAGTGGGGTATCCCAGTGAATTACGACCGCTCAGCACAACCGAGATACGCCACGCGATGGCACCGAGGCCAATCAGCGTGCAGCCGATGATCACGGAGAGGCCCCACACCGTCGAGGTGTCAGTACCGCTACGCCAACCGTGGATGACGGCTAGTGCCCAGCAGGCGTACGAAACTAGGTGGATTGACCTCCATGGCTTTTCCCCGATTTGGTGTCGAATGATCGTGGTGATAACAACCACGAGAAGAAGATCTAGCGCCAAAGTGCCAAAACCGAGCCATAGCGGATTCCAGCCTGCGATGAATGGTACGAAAACATCCCGCAGCGAAATGTTGACATAACTATCAACGACAGCTGTTCCTACATGCACTAAGAGCAGTGTCATCGCGGCGACGGTGACTCGGGTGTGCAGGTCTTGGGTAAACAGTCGGACCTGAGACGCGGGTTCCCGTCGGCGGCTGGTGATGACACCCAGCGCGACGGTCAGGGTGAACAGCACGACGAGTACTAGGCCGGCTGCGCGATCGAGGTACCAGGCCGAATTCATCGAGATCCCTCCTGTGCATCACGCTGGCTATCGCCCCACGATCCGACCCAGTGACGCTCGCCGGCACTGGAGACCAAGCGAGCAGAAAGCCCGAGATCGCTGAGCCACTGCGGTGCGTCAGCTCCCATTGCTAAGGCAGCAGTGGCCGCATGGTTGGCGGCCTGACAGTTCGCCGCGATCACCGATACCGTGCGCCACGGCGACCGGGCCGGGTGACCGGTGCGCGGATCAACAATGTGATGCGCCATTCCGTGGTCCGTCATCCACTGACGACGCACGGTGGTGGATGTGGCCACGCCACCGGTTCCCACGAGAAGGACATCAGCCGTCCCTTCAGGGACTTCACCGACTTCTACGGAAAGTTGATCGGTTGTTGTGCACCGAATCGCCAGATCGCCACCAATGCCCACCACGACATCCACACCGAAGGATTGGGCGATCCGATCTGCGGCGACATCACTAGCCCATGCCTTGGCGGTGGCGCCGAAATCCAGAAGGGTGCCTGAGGGTACGCGCACAGTTCTGGTCGATTCATTGATTTCGATATCTCGCCAGGAGGTGGCCGGGCGGAAGGTGAAAACCTCTGGGCTGACGACGACCGTGGAGTTCCGCGGGACCTCGGAGCGATATCCCCAGTGAACAAGCTGCTGTCCCACCGTGCAGTCGATCAGCCCGTCGGTGGCCAGGCTTGCCGTCAGAGCACTCGTCAATATTGACATCAAGGTGTCGGACACCACGGTGGTTTCACCTGAGCGCAACGCCCACACCTCGCTGTCCCCACGGAAGCGACTTGCCGCCCGCTCCACCTGGGCCATCACATCGCGAAGAACCTCTACTGACTCGGTGAGGACGCGGTCATCGCCGACCCACAGCGACACCTCACAGGTCCAGTCGGTCCAATGCCTGCGTCCAGCGTGCCGGGTAACGCGGGCGCGCACCGCCTCTGGTGTCAGTAACGATGTCATGAGCCCGTAGACGATCCACTGGGCGGCGGCGGAACATAGGGCTTGATGGACGGTGCTTGTTGGGTGGTCGATGAGGAGGAGCCTCCACTGGAGGAGCGTCGCGATGAACTCGTGGCTCCACCTGAGGAGTTCCGCTTCGGAGTTGTCGCTGCTGCAGCAAGCGCCTGCTGACGGGCTTGCGCCTGCTGCTGAGCGAGTTTGGCCGCAGCCTTCTCCACGGCAGCCGCGCGAGCCTCTGTGGCAGTTCCCGCAGCGATCAGTGCCGTCGCCGCCGTTGAACCGACCATGATCATGGAGCCCACTCGCGCACTGGAACGCAGAGTGCGATCGCGTTGATCCGCCCTCCGTTGGGCGCTCTTGGCTTTTCTTGTTCCACTCATGCCTCCTATTGTCGGCAGACCCGCCCTAACTCCTGAGTGAGTGCGTGCCTGAGGCCCTCCTAAGGACCCCGCCCCTAGGGCGCTCCAAAGCCCTCCGATTCGGGTAAGTTATGGCTATTCGCCGCGGCCATCACCCAGCCGTTTGGTGATCCATCGTCCATCAGGGCGCTCAGAAGGGACCGGCGCAGTCATGAGCGAGCGAGAATCGCAGCGCCGATCTGAACGGCCCCAAGAGCAGCCGGAAGACCTCAGCGATGAGACCACGGCCGGCCAGGGCGCCCGCGAAGACCTCACCGACGATGTTGACGCTGTTTTGGACGAGATTGACGCCGTGCTTGAGACCAATGCCGCAGAGTTCGTCGCCTCATTTGTGCAAAAGGGCGGCCAGTGACCGTGGCAGATGATCGCGTCCAAGGTCGCTTGACGGGTGCCTTCCTGCAGCCGGGGGTGTCGTCATTTACGGACTTTCTACGGGAACACAATCCCGATCTTCTGCCGTTCCACGCGGCTGGATCCGCGTCCGGAGCAGCAGCCTCACAGCCCCTTCTTGATGCGCCTCACGGCACAACGATCGTGGCGTTGCAGTATGACGGTGGAATCATCATGGCTGGCGATCGACGAGCCACTATGGGCAACCTCATCGCTTCACGCGACATCGAAAAGGTCTTCGCCACCGATGACTTCTCCTGCATAGGTATTGCGGGCACCGCCGGTGTCGCCATTGAACTGGTCCGACTGTTTCAGGTTGAACTGGAGCATTACGAGAAAATCGAAGGCACGCTGCTGTCACTGGACGGCAAGGCCAATCGATTGGCTGCAATGCTGCGTTCCAACATAGGAATGGCGATGCAGGGGCTGGCTGTGGTGCCGCTTTTTGGCGGATATGACCCTGACAAGGACACCGGTCGCTTGTTCTCCTACGACATCACCGGTGGGCGTTACGAGGAGCATTCCCACCATTCGATCGGTTCTGGCTCGGCGTTTGCCCGTGGCGCGTTGAAGAAGATGTGGACTCAAGGGCTTTC
>DPWC01000012.1 GCA_003529305.1 Actinomycetota bacterium | reverse complement strand
GGTGGTGCCGGAGGTGTAGATGATGGTGGCAAGTGAGTCAGCATGCATGGTCCTGCGACGCTGCTCGAGTTGGTCGTCGGTAATGGATTGCCCATCGCGGGCGATCGATTCGAGGTCTCCATCAGTGATGCACCACAGTGCGCCAGCGCAGGGCAGGCCATCGGAAGCATCACTGAGTACCCGAAGCGTGCGTGGTGTTTCGCCGATCGCTGCCACCACCCCGGCGTCCCGCAAAATCCAGCGGGCTTGGTCGGCCGCTGATGAATCGTAGATCGGTACGACCACTGCGCCAGCAGTCCAGATGGCGAAGTCCAGCAGCGTCCATTCGTACCTGGTTCGTGACATCAATGCCACGCGATCGCCGGAGGCGATTCCGCGTGCGATCAAACCTTTGGCTAATGCATTGACCTCATTGAGGAATTCGCCATGGGAAACATCTCGCCAGTTCGTGCCCTCGAGTCGGCTATAGCCGATGTCGTCGGGAAATCTCGAGGCGTTGTCTTGAAGAAGATTAGGCAAGCAGTCGTTGTGTCCGACCGTCACCATCGCCGCAACCATGGCCTCGCGCACATCCCGACGCTACCGGCCCGGCGTGCCGATCGCCTGCCGCGCGCGGTTGCTCGTCATGCTTATCTGGTGTCCATGACGGTGGAGCGTTGCGCGCGATGCGGTGCGGCCGTGCGGCAAGGGCAGTCGTGGTGCACCTTGTGTCATGCCGCCCTCGGGCAAGAGCCCAGCGGTGTCGCAGAGTCGTCGCCGACCGCTGTTGACGCCACTGCGGTAAGCCCTGCAGAGCCCACAGAGGTAAGCCCTAGCGAGCCCGGTGCGCCGGCCGACGCTGATGGTGACGCGCTAGCCGATTCAGTACCGGATCTCTCCTTGTTGTCCCTCACCACGGGCCATGAGGGCTGGCGGCCATGGGCGAGTCGACTGGATTCCAACGGCGCCAAACTGGCGGTGATGTTCGGCGGCATGGTGGTGGTCATGATCGTGTTGGTCGGCATCATGGCGGTCATCGGCTTGTTCCTGCGCTGATCCTGCACTGATGCCTTGACGGTGGTCCGGAGAACTCCGGGCCTACGCTGATGTGGTGCGCCTTCATGTTGTCAGCGATGTGCATGGCGAGTATGCGGCGCTAGCCAACGCCGGAGATGGTGCTGATGTGCTGATCTGCTTGGGCGACCTGATCTTGTTTGTGGACTACGAAGATCACGCCAACGGCATCTTTGCTGACCTCTTCGGGCAAGAGGCCTGCAGTCGCTACATCGCTTTGCGCACTCAGGGTCGTTTCGATGAGGCCCGGGCGCTGGGTGATGCGCTCTGGCAGGAGCGCGGCGGCAACCGTCGGGCGCACATCGATGCGGCAGTGCGGGGTCAATACGAACGGTTGTTCACTGCGCTGCCGGAGCCCGCCTTGCTGACCTACGGAAATGTCGATGTCCCTGGTTTGTGGCCAGAGTTCGTCAAGCCCGGCCACCGAGTTCTCGATGGGGAAGTAGTCGAGATCGACGGAGTGCGGATCGGTTTCGTCGGTGGCGGGTTGCGCACACCGATGCGCACACCCTTTGAGATCACTGATGAAGACTTTGCCGCCAAGGTGGATGCCCTCGGCGAGGTGGACATCTTGTGCAGTCACATTCCCCCCGCCTTGCCCGAACTGACCTACGACACGGTGGCGCGACGATTTGAGCGCGGGAGTGCGGCGCTTCTGGCCGCGATCGTGCGCCATCAGCCGCGATATGCGCTGTTTGGTCATGTTCATCAGCCGTTGGCTCGACGAACACGAGTCGGTCGCACGGAATGTCTCAATGTTGGACACTTCCACAGTCGTCGCACGCCGTTTGTTCTCGAGGTGTAGCGGTGCATCGCAGCGTTTCCATCGGCGTCGACATCGGTGGCACGAAGACGATCGCTGCCGCAGTCGACTCGGACGGTCAAGTCCTGAGTCACCGCTTCGTTCCAACGCCGACCACCAGCACTGACGACTTGATTGAGGCCGTGGTGGCCGTCGTAGACCTCGCCCGTGCGGCAACACCCCATGCGTCGTTAGCACCGGAGTCTGTGGTGCCCGTCGGGATTGGCGTGGCCGGTTTGATTGACGGCAACGGCGGGCGTGTCCTTGTGGCACCCCACCTTCCGTTGGATGGTGTTGATCTTGCGCGGCGTTTAGGAGAACGACTGGGCCGAGTTGATGCCGTGTACAACGATGCAACCGCTGCCGCGTGGGCCGAGTGGAAATTCGGCGCTGCTCAGGGTGCAGCAAATACCGTGGTGCTGACGGTCGGCACGGGACTCGGTGGCGGCATCGTCATGGCCGGTCAATTAGTAGTGGGCCAGCGCGGCCTTGCTGGTGAGTTCGGCCACCGCGTCCATGTTCCCGATGGCCGTGACTGCGCCTGTGGCTCGCACGGGTGCTGGGAGCGCTACGCCAGTGGCACCGCGTTGACTCTGCAGGCGCGCGATGCGATCAACCATGGTGCGCAATCGTCCCTCGTGCGCGAGTTTGCCGATCAACCTGAGCAGCTGCGTGGTGAAGATGTCACGCGGCACGCGATGGCTGGCGACGCGCTAGCCATCGGCCTGCTGGCGGCCATTGGCGAGGAACTGGGCCGCGGCCTGCGCGATGTCATTGCCATGCTTGATCCGGCCGTCGTGGTGGTCGGTGGTGGGGTCAGC
>DPWC01000204.1:8662-13596 GCA_003529305.1 Actinomycetota bacterium | reverse complement strand
ATCAATGGAATGAGGGCGATGTCGCCTGCTCCGTCGTGCGTCGCGTAGCGGTGCCCGATGCCTTCTTCGCCACTGATGGACTTTTCGAGACCTTCTTGACGGTCCTCGATGAGTTCGGCGCGTTCCCTGCCGTGATTGAGCGGGAACTCCACCGCTACTTGCCATTTCTAACCACCACCAAAGTGCTGATGGCCGCGGTGCGGGCCGGAGTCGGGCGCGAGACTGCGCACGAGGTCATCAAGGAGCACGCCGTTGCGGTGGCCCTGCAGATGCGCGAGCACGCGCAGGCCGACAACACCCTGTTTGATCGGTTGGCGAACGACCCACGACTGCCGTTGACCCGCGACGACCTTGACGCGTTGGTGGCATCACCGCTGGAGTTCACCGGCGCCGCGCGCGCGCAGGTCGACCAGCTGGTGCAGCGCGTCAACGACCTCGCAGCAAAACATCCGCAAGCAGCGAGCTACTCACCGGGCGAGATCTTGTGAGCACTCCGGCCCTGCCACCGGATCCTGCCCACGACCAACTCCTCGCCGAGGGATTCACGCTGCTTCATCAGGGCAAGGTGCGCTCGCTCTACGAGGATTCTTCTCGACAGCTCCTTGTCGTTGCCAGTGATCGCATCTCTGCATACGACTGGGTCTTGGACACGCCTATTCCAGACAAGGGCCGGATTCTCACCTCGTTGTCCTTGTGGTGGTTTGACCGTCTTGCCGACATCGTGCCCCACCATGTGGTCTCCACCGAAGTACCGGCAGCAGTCGCCGGGCGCGCCATGTTCTGCCAACGGCTCACGATGTTCCCAGTGGAATGTGTGGCGCGTGGCTACCTCACCGGCAGCGGACTCGCGGAATATCGAGAGAGCGGGACGGTCTGCGGCATTGCTCTGCCGTCAGGACTACTGGACGGTTCTCAACTTGACGAGCCCATCTTCACCCCAGCGACCAAGGCCGCTTTGGGCGATCACGATGAGAATGTGGACTTCGCCCATGTTGAAGAAAGTGTCGGCGCGCAAGTCGCCCACGAGTTACGGCGGCTCACCCTGGAGGTGTACCGACGAGCTGAAGCGACGGCAAGGGAGCGCGGCATCGTGCTCGCCGACACCAAGTTGGAGTTTGGCCAAGATCAGGCCGGCCGGATTGTTCTTGCCGATGAGGTGCTCACCCCTGATTCCTCACGCTTTTGGCCAGCAGATCAATGGCAGCCCGGGCACCCCCAGCCGTCGTTCGACAAGCAATATGTCCGCGACTGGTTGACCTCTGCTGAGTCAGGCTGGGATCGGCACTCCGGTGAAGCTCCTCCGCCGTTGCCTGATGCTGTCGTCGTGGCTACTCGTGAGAGATACCTCGAGGCGCACCGCCGCCTGACCGGGAGGGATCTGTCATGAGTACACGGTGGCTGATCACCGGTGGAGTCGGGTACATCGGCGCCCATGTGGTCCGCGCAATGACGACAGCGGGGCACCAGGTCGTTGTGCTTGATGATTTGTCAACGGGCGAGCGTCGCAAGGTGCCGGCCAATCTTGATGTTGTCGTCGGCAGTGTGCTCGATACCGCGGCGGTACACGCAGCTGTGGTGGACCACCAGATCACCGGCATCATGCATATCGCTGCCAAGAAGTCGGTGGAAGAGTCAGTGCGCGATCCTGATCTTTATCACGAACAAAATGTCGTGGGGATGGAATCGCTTCTGGCCGCCATTGGTGGAACCGCCGTGAATCGCTTTGTTCTGAGTTCGAGTGCCGCGGTTTACGGTGCGCCAGCCAGCGGAATCGTTGATGAGAGCAGTCCTACAGAGCCGATCAACCCCTACGGTGCGACAAAACTCCAACAAGAGGTCTTGCTGCGTGACAGCGCCGATGCTTTGGGATTATCATGGTTGGCATTGCGCTACTTCAATGTGGCGGGCGCTGGTGCAGACGACCTCGGCGATACCGGAATTCACAATCTCATTCCTCTGGTATTGCGCGCAGTGTCTCAAGGCACGCATCCCCAAGTCTTCGGCGATGACTACCCCACCGCCGATGGCACTTGCGTACGCGATTACATCCATGTCCAAGACCTCGCGGAAGCCCATGTGGTGGCCGCTGAAAAGACGGGCGAGAGCGGTCATCATGAGATCTACAATGTCGGTCGCGGCGAAGGCTTCAGCGTTCTCGAAGTTCTCGAGGCAGTTCGGGCGGTGACTGGTATCTCATTTGCTCACGATGTTGCTCCGCGCCGCCCCGGCGATCCCCCGACACTGATCGCCACCACCGACCGCATCGCGAAGGACCTTGGTTGGCATGCCACGCGAGGGCTTGACGACATCGTGGGTTCCGCATGGGCAGCCTGGAAGGCATTTCCGCCCTCACTAGACTGATCCTGCTCCCGGCGGCGACTCCCCCTCCGGCCGACGGGCACTCGCAGCACTAGTTCCTGTCCGATCCCATATGGGGAGCGCCCGTGGCCCGCGTCGTCATCGACGTCATGCTCAAGCCGGAGATTCTTGACCCTCAGGGCAAGGCCGTCGAACGGGCCGCAGTCAGACTCGGTTACGCCGATGTGCGCTCTGTTCGCCAGGGGAAGCGCTTCGTCGTGGAAATCGACGGACCGGCTGATGAGCAAGCTCTCGCTAGCATCCGCGAACTCGCCGAATCCCTCCTCGCCAATACCGTGATTGAAGACTTCAGCGTGCGGGTTGAGGACAACTGACGATGCCCACTCGCGTCGGCATCATTACTTTTCCCGGCTCGCTGGATGACCGTGACGCCGCACGCGCTGCGGACCTTGCGGGGCTGGAAGCTGTTCACTTGTGGCACGGCGCGACCGACCTTTCAAATGTTGACGCCGTGGTGCTGCCAGGGGGCTTCTCCTACGGTGATTACCTGCGCGCAGGGGCCATAGCCAGGTTCTCGCCCATCATGACTGCCCTCGTCGATGCTGCTCGCGGGGGCCTTCCGGTACTTGGAATCTGCAATGGGTTTCAAATCCTCTGTGAGACCCACCTCTTACCCGGTGCCCTCACCCGCAATGACCACCTGCACTTCATTTGTCGCGACCAAGGTTTGCGCATCGACAACACTGCAACGGCCTTCACTCGCAGCTTCACGGCAGGTCAGGAGATTGTCATTCCCTTGAAGAATGGCGAAGGGTGCTTTCGAGCCGATGAGCGAACGCTTGATGAACTAGAGGCCGATGGCCGCGTTGTCGCGCGGTACATCAACGGCAACCCCAACGGCTCGATGCGAGACATTGCCGGCATCACTAACGCGGCGGGCAATGTCGTTGGCTTGATGCCACACCCTGAGCATGCGGTGGAAGCAGGGTTTGGCCCCAGCCTCGATGGCCTGGATTTCTTCGCCTCGCTGCTGCACTCACCGATCTCAGCTTCTGGTGCTTCGGCATGACCACTGACACCACTGCGCGCGCGCTGGAAACGCCCGAAGTCGATCAGCCGTGGGCCGAACTCGGCCTCAAACCCGACGAGTACGCCCGGATTCGAGACATCCTCGGTCGACGCCCCACGAGTGCTGAACTCGCCATGTATTCGGTGATGTGGAGCGAACACTGCTCTTACAAGTCCAGCAAAGTGCACCTTCGTCAATTTGGCGAGAAGAAGCCAGAGTCCGATGTGCTGCTCGTTGGCATGGGCGAGAACGCCGGTGTGGTGGATGCCGGTGATGGCTGGGCTGTGACCTTCAAAGTGGAATCACACAATCACCCGAGCTACATCGAGCCCTATCAAGGTGCCGCCACCGGCATCGGCGGCATCGTCAGGGACATCCTCTCGATGGGTGCGCGACCCGTTGCCGTCATGGACCCGCTGCGGTTTGGGCCAGCGGACGCCTCCGACACTCAACGCGTTCTGCCCGGCGTCATTGCCGGCATCGGGGGCTACGGAAACTGCTTGGGATTGCCCAACATCGGGGGCGAGGTGGTCTTTGATGCCACCTACGCCGGTAATCCGCTAGTGAATGCCTTATGCGTTGGCGTGATGCGTCGCGACGACATTCTTCTGGCAACGGCTTCGGGCGCCGGCAACTTGGTCGTGCTCTTTGGCGCCAAGACCGGGGGCGATGGCATCGGCGGTGTCTCGGTCTTGGCCTCGGAGACTTTCGATGCCGATGGACCAGCCAAGCGGCCCAGTGTTCAGGTGGGTGACCCCTTCATGGAAAAGGTGCTCATTGAGTGCTGCCTTGAACTCTTCGCTGCACGACTGGTTGTGGGTATCCAAGATCTCGGTGGAGCAGGCATCTCGTGTGCCACCTCGGAACTGGCCAGTAACGGTGAAGGGGGTATGCATGTGGTGCTCGACCGGGTGCCCCTGCGTGATGCCACCCTGACGCCCGAAGAGATCTTGATGAGTGAGTCTCAGGAGCGCATGTGCGCGATTGTTGAACCAGGGCGCATTGACGAGTTTCTTGCCATCTGCACCAAGTGGGATGTTGATGCCACGGTGATCGGCGAGGTCAATGCCTCAGGGCGATTGACCATCGAATGGCACGGAGAGGAGATCGTCGATGTGCCACCACGCACGGTGGCACACGAAGGCCCCGTCTATGAACGGCCGATCAGCAAACCAGCTGAACAGGACGCCCTGCAGGGGGCGACTTCGGCCAGCCTGACGCGCCCCACCAATGGTGCGGAACTTGCCGCCACTGTCCTTCAGTTGGCTGGCTCACCCAATCTGGCCGACAAGTCGTGGATCACTCAGCAATACGACCGCTATGTCTTGGGCAACACCGCCTTGGCGATGCCCGAAGACTCCGGCATGGTGCGACTCGACGACTCCACTACTCGCGGTGTGGCGGTGTCCACCGATGGCAATGGGCGCTTCACCCGTCTTGATCCCTACGCAGGTGCGCAACTTGCCCTCAGCGAGGCCTACCGGAATGTGGCAGCTACGGGTGCGCATCCCATCGCCGTGACGAACTGCCTCAACTTTGGATCACC
>DPWC01000204.1:0-8330 GCA_003529305.1 Actinomycetota bacterium | reverse complement strand
ATGGGCATTCCCGTGACCGGTGGCAATGTCTCGTTTTACAACCAAACCGGTGAGACAGCGATATTGCCCACACCCATCATTGGCGTCCTCGGTGTCATTGCTGATGTGAATTGGCGACTGTCCATGGAGTTGCCTGCGGAAGGACTCGAGATCTTTCTGCTGGGCACGACCAACGATGAGTTGGACGGCTCGGAATGGGCACACACCGTTCACGGCCACTTGGGTGGGCGCCCACCGCAGGTGAACCTAGCCGCTGAGCGCGCCCTGGCTGATGTGCTTGCCGCGAGCGCCGAACGCCAGTTGGTTGCCGCCGCCCATGACATATCCGATGGCGGGCTATCGCAGTCGCTCGTCGAGATGGCGCTGCGCGGAGGTCATGGTGTTCGCATCAGTCTCAGCGGCGATGCTTTTGTTGAACTGTTCAGTGAGTCAGTGGCACGAGCCGTCGTGGCGGTCTCGCCAGATCTCGTCGACGATTTTCTTGCGGTGGCAACGCAGCATGAGGTTGCCGTGCAGCGCCTCGGTGTCTCTGGCGGGGACCACTTCAGCGTCGATGCCGGAGACAACTCCTTCACGATTGCTCTGGATGACCTTCGTGCAGCACACACCCGGACTTTGCCGGATCTTTTCGACCACTGATGATGTGCACGCGCTACTGAGATGGCTGGACGGCACCCAGATCCTGCTGACCTCGACCTCGTCGAGTTGGTCACCGATCGGCTGCGTCGCAGTGAGGCCCCGGATATCGAGTGGAATGCGCTAGATCGCACGCAGCAGCGCACCATCGTCACCGTGCTCCTAAAGAAGTTGGAGAAGCACGCGCCCGGTCGCAGTGTGGAGGTGCGAGTGCCGCCCTTTGCGGCTATTCAGTGCATCGCTGGCCCTCGCCACACTCGGGGCACTCCGTCGAACACCATTGAACTTGCGCCGCTCACCTGGGTCCTGCTGGCGATGGGCTTATTGTCATGGCACCAAGCATGCGACGAGCAACTCGTTCGAGTCAGTGGCATGAGGGCTGACCTCAGCGGATACTTGCCGCTATGAGCAGATCCCATCCCTGGCTGGACCTGACCAATAGACCGACGCAGCAGTTGCCGCGCGATCAACTTGAAGGGCGCATTGAGCGCATCTTGACGCTCACCAACATCGGCTACATGGCGACCAATGGAACGCAAGGGCCCATCTGCAGCCCGGTGGAGTTCTACTCCGAAGGGTTAGACATCTACATCTACCCCCAGCCCAACAGTCCCAAGATCAAAGCGCTGCAGGCTGATCCACGCATGTCATTCGCCGTGGCCAATCCCATGGCGGGGTGGGCCAGTGCGATGGGTGTCCAACTCTTTGGCGCAGGGGAACTGCTGGAACCTGGCACACCAGAGTGGGATCACGGCATGACGGTCTTTAAGTACCCCGCGTCCAATTGGGAAGTCGGGCGACCCGTTGACGCCATCCCCAACGGTCTGCTTCTTCGATTGCGGCCGGACCGCATCACCTTGACTGAGCACTTTCTGCGCCGAGAGGGCTATGCCGCCCGACAGTTCTGGGATCGCGACCCGCAGGCTCAACGCCAACGGCAGGCCAGCGTCTAGCTCGACCGTCATCGCGTTCCTCAGCCTGTCCGCGGCCTTGACTAGGACCTTGCCGTGGCCGGCCTTCGATCAGGTAGTGGCCTAGGCCTCGGGTGCGGTGTCGCGGGCGTAGGCCTCCCATGTCGACAGGATCGGGCCGATTTCCCAGTCTTCGGGATACTCCAAGTAGGAGGGATCCTTCTGCATGATGCGGTCCACGATGGGGCGGGGCACATCATCAAGACCGCGATGCGTGGTGCGCGAGAACATCCGACCGAACAGCACACCCTCCACGCCGCTGCCACCCATCCGCATCCACGGCCACCATGGTGAAAGACGCGAGAAACCGGCACGAAAGTGCGCCGAGGGCAGGTCACGATCCTCTAGTTCGGCCAACGAGGTGTAGATCGTGAAGTGCTCACTGGGGTTGATCCACGGTCCGGTTGATGACCTCGGGAAGCGCATCGGATCAACAGGATTGGCGTACGAATGCGCGTAGTCCCATTCCAGCAGCACTTCGTCGCCGTAGATCTGCCACGGCAAGATATGCGGGATCGTTTCCGGCTGGTCCTGGTCGCCCAAAAGGTTCATGTGCACTGCAGCATCGGGATTGTCGCCCACATGCAACTTGGGCAACTCCAAGGTGAGTTCTCCCCCGATCTTGTCGTTGAAGAACTCATAGACCTCCACCGTCTCACCGGTAAAGGGGTTGTCCCATGTCTTCATCGGAACCCCGGTGGCCAGATCAGTGAAAAATCCGGTCTCCTTTCCTCGCATGATCACATGACCGTTGTCCAACTGCTTGACCTTGGTCACACCGGTGCCGGCGAAACCGAACAGTGGCATCAGTCGATCAGTGCCGATGGAGGCGAACATGGTGCCGTGAAAAACACCAATGTGCGGTTCAGGGGCAAAAGACCCCCACATCTTGGCAAACGCATAGACATTGTCCCGTGGATCGGTGAAGTCCAACGGCTGGCGGTTTGCCACGGCGTCTCCAAACATCAATGCGATAGTTGGGCGTGCTCACGGTAATGGCCCCCGAGCGAGGTTGCAGTATCAGGCCTAGGGTGTTGGAGTGAGCATGACAGGTCGGCCCAGTGGTGGCCCCAGATCCATGTTGGGTTCTGACCTGCTCCCCAGTGATTCGAGCGTTCCCAAGGGAACGATCCCGCGGGTCATTCGTCTCTTCGCCCCTCACAAGGCTGAGTTGATTGCCGTCTCGCTGCTGGTTCTCATCACCGGTGGACTAGGCATCATCACGCCACTTTTGATCCGCGATGTCATCGACAAGGCACTCTTTCCCAACGGAACAACCAACGCCGACCTGCCTCTTCTATGGCGTTACAGCCTCTTCCTGATCGGCCTGACACTGATCGGCGCACTGATCGGGGTAGGACAGACCTGGCTGACTGCGCGCGTGGGTCAGCATGTTCTTCGCGACCTTCGCACTCGCCTCTTTGATCATCTGCAGTCGCTGTCCTTGAAGTTCTTCACTGGGACGCGCACTGGAGAGATTCAATCGCGACTGCAAAACGATGTCGGTGGCCTCCAAGTGGTGGTCAGCGACACCGCCGCCACCTATGTGAGCAACATCGTCATTTTGATGTCGACAGTGATCGCCATGCTTCTGCTGTCGTGGCAACTCACCGTCGTCTCTCTCATCATTCTTCCGATCTTCTTGTGGCTGACCACTGTGGTGGGCAAGTACCGCCGCCGCGTCAGTGCCGCCACTCAGGTGTCGCTAGCCGACATGTCAGCTATCACTGAGGAATCGTTGAGTGTCTCTGGCGTCCTGCTCGCTAAGTCCAATGGTCGACAGGCAGGGGCGGCCGAGAAGTATCGCGGCCTCAGTGGCATCTTGGCCCGCCTGCAGGTCAAGCAGCAGCTGGTCGGTCGCGGATTCTTCATCATCGTGACCTCGTTCTTTTCCGTCATGCCCGTCGCGGTGTTCGTCGTCACGGGCTATGTCAATACCGGAACGGCGATCATCACCGCTGGAACCATCTTGGCTTTCACTGGCCTCCAGACGCGACTGTTCTTTCCTCTGGGCCAGCTCCTGCAGAGCACCACTGAGGTCTCCAGCAGTCTGGCGCTGTTCAACCGCATCTTCGAATACCTTGATGTCGAACCTGACATCGTCGATCGCCCCAACGCCATTGCGTTGCCGGCTCCAGTACGCGGTGCCATCGAATTCGCCGATGTCCGTTTCTCCTATGACCCCACGCCCAAGCGTGGCGAACCGGTCTATGCCCTCAAGGGCGTCGATCTGCGCATCGAGCCCGGTCAGTTGGCGGCATTCGTCGGACCATCAGGCGCTGGTAAGACCACCATCTCGTATCTCGTCCCTCGACTCTACGAAGCAACCTCGGGCCGCGTGCTCATCGACGGCCATGATGTTCGTGATCTGACCCAGGAGTCCTTGGCGCAAGCCATCGGAGTGGTGACGCAAGAGAGCTATCTGTTCCACGCCACCATCGCGCAAAACCTGCGATACGCCCGCCCGGATGCCACTGATGAGGAGATCGAAGCCGCTGCTCGGGCGGCACAGATTCACGAGCGCATTCTGACCTTTGACGATGGTTACGACACCATGGTCGGCGAGCGCGGCTATCGACTATCCGGCGGTGAAAAGCAGCGTCTCTCCATCGCTCGAGTGATCTTGAAAGATCCCCGAATCCTCATCCTCGACGAGGCCACCTCGGCACTCGACACCGAGAACGAGCGACTGGTGCAGGCAGCTCTGAAGCCACTGATGCAAGGGCGCACCACGATCGCGATTGCACACCGGCTCTCCACCATCCGATCCGCCGATGTCATCTTCGCGGTCGTGGAGGGCCGCATTGTGGAATCTGGCACTCACGACGAACTGGTCGATCGCGGCGGGGTGTATGCCAACCTCTACGACCTGCAATATGGCGGCGGAGCGATTGAAGCCACCTTTGAGGACGGGATCCTGCTGGCCGATGGCCATGCGGTGCGCACCGCTGCACGATCACCCAACGCCGAGGGACACTCCGGCGCCGGCGGCGGCGCCGGTGGTGCACCGGGCAGGCTCGCTGATGCGGGCCGCGCAGCCGCAGCAATGCCGATGGCCTAAGCCGTCCCGGTAGGATGCAGCAGTGGCGCGCGGCGACGGTCTCCTGAACCACGATCTGCTGCCCGAAGACAAGGGCCCCCAAGATGCCTGCGGCGTCTTTGGCGTGTGGGCCCCCGGCGAAGAAGTCGCCAAACTCAGTTTCTTCGGTCTGTACGCCTTGCAACACCGTGGGCAGGAATCTGCTGGCATCGCGGTTTCCGACGGCGATGGCATCGTGGTCTACAAGGACATGGGCCTGGTCTCGCAGGTGTTCACCGAAGGCGCACTGGAGTCGCTGCGTGGCCATGTCGCCATTGGTCACACTCGGTACTCGACCACAGGGTCATCGGTGTGGGAGAACGCGCAGCCCACTTTTCGCGCCACTGCCACGGGCAGCATCGCGCTCGCGCACAACGGCAACCTGACGAACACTGGTGATTTGACGCGACTCGTCGAACAACGACGCGATACCGGCGAACTTGCCTTAGAGGGAATGGCCGCAGCACCCCGCGCCACGAATGACACCGATCTGGTCACCGCTTTGATCGCGGGTCATCCTGATCGCACGGTAGAGGCCTCTGCACTTGAGGTGCTCCCACACCTGCAAGGCGCATTCAGTTTCGTCTTCATGGATGAATCGACTTTGTATGCAGCGCGAGATGCCCAGGGGATTCGTCCGCTGGTGCTGGGCCGGCTCGAGAGGGGCTGGGTGGTGGCCAGCGAGACAGCGGCACTGGACATCGTGGGAGCCAGTGTTGTTCGTGAGATCGAACCTGGCGAACTGATCGCCATTGATGAAGATGGGCTGCGTTCCCAAACATTTGCCGAGGCGAAACGCAAGGGTTGTCTGTTTGAGTATGTGTACCTTGCCCGCCCCGACACCACCATCAATGGCATGAATGTGCACGGGGTCAGGGTGGACGTGGGCAAGCAACTGGCTCGTGAAGCCCCAGCCGAGGCGGACCTTGTTATTCCCGTCCCCGAATCAGGAACGCCAGCAGCCATTGGCTACTCCCAGGAGTCAGGGATCACCTACGCCCAAGGTTTGGTCAAGAACTCCTATGTGGGTCGCACCTTCATCCAGCCCAGCCAAACCATCCGCCAACTGGGAATCCGGCTGAAACTCAATCCGCTGCGCGAAGTGATCGAAGGTAAGCGGCTCGTGGTGGTGGATGACTCGATCGTTCGCGGCAACACCCAGCGCGCCCTGGTACGCATGCTTCGTGAGGCAGGGGCGGCCGAGGTTCATGTCCGCATCTCCTCACCGCCGGTGAAGTGGCCGTGCTTCTACGGCATTGACTTCGCCAGCAGGGCTGAACTCATCGCCAACGGACTTGCCGTCGACGAAATTCGCGCCTCAATCGGCGCCGATTCGCTCGGCTATGTCTCACTGGAAGGTCTGGTGCTGGCCACTCAGATTCCGATGGATGATCTGTGTCGAGCCTGCTTCGACGGTGTCTACCCCGTGCCCATCCCTGAACCAGCTCTTGCTGGCAAGCACGCGCTGGAAGCGGCCGGAACGCTCGTGGACATTGATGAGCTGCTGGTCCGCGGTGGCGGCGCGCACGACGCGTTGGAGAGGCCATGACTTCGTCCTACGCCGCCGCTGGTGTGGATGTTGAAGCCGGCGAGCGCGCGGTTGCGCTCATGCGGGCCTCGATCGAAGCCACCCGGCGTTCTGAAGTAGTCGGTGGCTTTGGCGGATTCGCCGGCCTCTTCGATGCCAGTGCCTTGAAGTCCATGAGCAAGCCACTGCTGGCGACATCCACCGATGGCGTGGGTACCAAGGTGGCCATTGCCCAGGCGTTGGACAAGCACGACACGATCGGCATTGATCTGGTGGCCATGGTGATCGACGACATCGTCGTCTGCGGCGCCGAGCCGTTGTTCATGACCGACTACATCGCCACCGGGTCAGTGGTTCCCGAACGCATCGCGGCCATCGTTCAAGGCATCGCCGACGGTTGCGCCCAAGCCGGCTGTGCCCTAATCGGCGGCGAGACCGCTGAGCACCCAGGACTCCTCGGGCCGGATGAATACGACCTCGCGGGAGCAGGAACGGGAATCGTTGAGGCAGATCGCCTGCTTGGCGCCGACAAGGTCCGCGACGGCGATGCGATTGTGGCGATGACCTCCAGCGGTCTGCATTCCAACGGCTACTCACTGGCCCGACAGGTCTTCCTCTCCAGTGCACGCTGGAGCTTGGAGCGAGAGGTCGATGAATTCGGTCGCACTCTCGGCGAGGAGCTCCTGGAGCCCACCACCATCTATACCCGGGCCTGCCTTGATCTGATCAACACCGATGACGCCGCTGTTCATGCCTTGAGCCACATCACCGGCGGCGGCATCGCTGCCAACATCGCGCGCGTGCTGCCCGCCGATCTGCATGCTGAGATCCAGCGCGACACTTGGTCGCCGCCTCCGGTCTTTCGGGTTCTTCAAGAACTGGGCAGCATCAGTGCGCTCGACATGGAGTCGACGCTGAACATGGGAATGGGTATGGCAGTGGTTCTGCCGGAGCAATTCGTCGATTCCGCTCATGAAGCGTGTGCACAACACGGCATCACCATGTGGCGGGCAGGCACCGTTCGACAGCGACGAGACGGAGAAAGCGGCGACGCACCGGCAAAGGGTGGTGGCGGCGGATCGGCAACTCTGGTGGGGACTTACGCCTGACCACGCAGACTCAACGCGCGGGCAGATCGCTGAGTTGTCACCGCTTAGTCGTCGTTGTCGTCCTCAGACCACTGGTCGTCAGCGCCGTTAGTGGACTGATCTGCGTCATCGTCAGCCGTTGGCTGCGAATCAGCATGATCGTCATGGCCCCCTGACCCTGCCAATTCGGCCTGCAGAGCTGCCAAGTCGGTCTCGGACGAGGCGTACTTCAACTGTCGAGCGACCTTGGTCTGCTTCGCCTTCGCGCGGCCACGCCCCATGGCTGGCCCCCCTCACGGACTGCCTCGGTGGTCTGCGGATAACTGCCCCGGGGCCTGAATCCTGCCCTCAGGAACCCCCACAGGCTACTCCTGAACGGCCGTGCCAAGCACGCTGGGCCGCAGAGGCCACTGTGTTGACCCAGCCTGAATTGCCCGGTTTGGCACCCCTGCAGCCGTTTCGTGGGGCACTATGGCCAGCAGAACCGCAGGCGGGGGTCCTGCGCACAGCAAGGGGTCGAGCATGAGCCAGGACCTGAATGCGCCCAGGTGCAATGCCTGCGGGCAGGCCATCGCCGTAGTGGATGACGATCCCGCCAACCTGCTGACTCCGGCCGAGGTGGCGGCGCTGTTTCGGGTGGACCCCAAGACCGTCACGCGGTGGGCCAAATCAGGGAAACTGACAGCCATCCGGACGCTGGGCGGCCACCGGCGCTACCGCGAGGCTGAAGTGCGCGAACTACTCGCCAGCATTCCTCAGCAGCGACAGGCGGCCATCAGCTAACTGTGCTCCACAGTGTGGTGGTCAGGGGCGGGTTCGATCCGCCGACCTACCGCTTTTCAGGCGGTCGCTCTCCCAACTGAGCTAACAGAATACCATATTGAAATATACTACCATCTCCCTCTCACATTCTCTTACTCTTGGGGAGTCATTACCTTGTCTTCGCATAAGCAACATCGAAGAATGATCCATGTTGCTACGGATGGTCGCCTTACGAGCGATAATAATATACTTCAATATGATATGTT
>DPWC01000211.1 GCA_003529305.1 Actinomycetota bacterium | reverse complement strand
GAATGAGGCCAATGCGAGTAATGCGCATTAGTCACCACCCTCGATTTCTACTTGCGCGCGGCGGGCGGCTCGCAGCACAATTTTCTGTAACAGGTCATCATCTTTAAGGTTGATACCTACTTCTTGATGTAAGTACCGGCCGATTTCGGTGTGAAGTTTGTTGTGATCTTCGCTTACATCGCGATCGTTCAAGATGATCGAGGCGTCTTCTTGGAGTTCGTTCAAGACCTGCTGCATGAGTGTCCGTTGTCTCTCCGGAAGTACAACGCGATCAGGCGGAAGTGCAACCTCGGTGCTGACCTTGTCGAGCCCGACACGTAACCGGCTGGCTTGATCTTGGAGTTCAGCCGTTACCCGGTCCCTGTCCAAAAGCTGGCGAGCAACAGCACAGGTGCCTCGTAGGGTGATCCGCACAACAAGAGGGAGGTCACCCGCTCCGCCTCGAGCATTCTCGATGGTAGATAGAACCGATTTCATGGCCTCGTCGAAATCGTCGATTCCCGTCACGTCGACTTCGAGTGCTTCCCATCGCGCAACATCAAGTTCAACAAAACTCACCTCAGCCTCCCCACCGGGAGTCAGCACCACATCTAGAGCGCCTTTCGGTCCGGTTTCGCGAATACCGCGTCCCTGTAGGTTGCCGCTGAACCAAACCGCATGTCTGCCGCCATTGAGCTCGGTACGCCGATGAATATGACCAAGGGCAAAGTATTCATATCCGCGCCCAGTGAGGTCTTGCACGCTGCAAGGCGCGTAGGTGTCATGGCCGGCATAGCCGGCAACTGATGTGTGCAGCACCCCGACATTGACGAGTCCGGGGATGGAGAAGGGGTAGTCCCTCGCAAGGTTCTCGCGTACGGCTTTGGTTGCAAATCCTTGGCCATGAAAGATGACACCGCCATCTGGGTGCTCCCAGCTCTCCACCCGATCCGTGGACATGACGTGGACATTGGGGGGTAATTGCAGCGTTCGAGTGATAACGCTCTCTGCGTCATGATTTCCCTGCACTATGACGACGGGGATGTTTGCGTCATGAAGATCGCGCATGCTGTTGACGAAATAGAGACCGGTGCTGAAATCCTTCCAGTCCCCGTCGTAGAGGTCACCGGCTAAAACCAAAGCATCGGGAGCGGTATCGAGACAGTATTTGATCAGTCGATCGAATGCTCCGCGTTGGGTCGCATTAAGTTCGTCTTCAAGCTCAGCATTATTGAGTCGGCTAAGTCGATCTTGCGACGAGTCGAGGTGAATGTCCGCGGCGTGAACAATCCGTACTTGTGCCTGGGCCATGGTCTCCCCGTTCGTTCAGTGCACCAGCGTGCAGGGCCATAGTGTGCCAGCGACCAAACAAAGTGGTCCACCGAAAAGTTCAATCTTCTGGTGTTAGTGTTCGGGGTCGTCATTTATCGCTACCAAGGGGGAAGAAGTGCAGCATGACGAGCCGCGAGCGGTGACATGGTCCGAATTCGAATCAATATTTGTGAACACGCTGCAGATTGATGAGAAGTGGAGCCTGCAAGGGGCAAGAGCCGTTGAAAATTTCGGGAGTCCCATGGCACATGCGTTTATCTGGTGGCCTCATCAGTTAGCGCAAGAGGTTCTGTGTCTGCGTGAGGGAGTGATCGAGGATCCCTACCCGGCGCCCTATATGGAGGTACTCGTCCGAACCCGCATTGCTACCTGTTCAGACGAAGCCAAAGCGAAGGATTGGTGCTGGCAACTTAATCACATCCTTTCGCTGTGCAGTGCTGTCTGGGTGGATCATGAGATCCAATTGGTCGCGACCCTGTGCGTGACGCCGAATGGGCGTGACTTGATTCACCGTTTGGCTGAGTCGGCACTCGAACAAATCGGAGTGGCCTTCAATGCCATTGAGGGCTTGATGCCTGACGCTGATTACAAGCTGCTGTTCACTTCGCACCCTGTTTCAGGTGAGCGCCGGGAACCTGATGAGATGGTGGACATTTTCCGCTACGGGGCGTACCCGTCCCTGACTCAGGGAATCTCTCTTGAAGACGCAATGGTCGATGCACGCGATAACGCTCGTTCCTCATTGATTGACCTTGGGTGTCACGCCTTCAGGGCGGCAGACGAATTCGATGTTGTCGTCACACCTGACGGTGTTGAGGTGGCCGTTGCCTACCACCCCCAGGACGCTGAAACGACGCGCTACGGGCTGGGAGTCAGCGTTGATGTCCTGATGGGTGCAGTTGATGACTTCGATTCGCCATCGCTCCTTGATCGGGTGAACGAGATCACCATCCAGATGGCGACCACTGATCGCACTAGCTTGATGGGATCGGTTCGCCACATGAATGGTTCGCTCTTCCTTCACAGTTACCTGACCGCGGGGTACCTCAATCGGGGTAAGCGCGGCTCAGTAGAAGACTTAAGCAGTCTCATCGTGAATGGAGTGATTCACTCGTTTACCGCGTGGGCGCACTGCAGGCCATAGAAAAGCCTGTTGAAGTAAGCCCTAGGTAGCGGATCTTTAACCTCGGCTGGCGCAACCACTGCTTATGATGGTGGGGCTACGAACTGAGGCGAGCCACAGAGTGTGGGGTTCGAATCCCTACGGGCGCGCCACCTTTTCCTGTGTCAGGGTAGAGACATGACCGCTACCGAATCCCCTGTGATCAGCTCATCGCGCGATCTTTGGCGACAGATCGTCGTTCTACTGAGTGCTGTGATCGCGGTGGTGGTCTCGTTCTTGGGCTCTGGCGCGGTGGTGGGCACTCCCGTGAGTGAAGTTGCAGGCGGCGTTCTCGACAGTGACGCCACCTTGGTGGCACCCGGCGGGGCGGCATTCGCTATCTGGGGCGTGATCTACACCGGGCTTCTGCTGTTGGGCCTGAATCAAGCCATGTCGTGGCGCCGCACCGATGCTCGACAGCGCCGCACCGGCTGGTGGATCACTGCCTCGGCCTTGCTTAATGCCGCGTGGATAGCGGCTGTTCAACTGGCCTGGCTCGTGGTCAGCGTTGTCTTGCTCATTGCCCTCGTGGCCGTTCTGGTGATCATCATGATCCGACTCAACGAGCGTCCAGCGACGACGCGTTATGAGGCCGTGGTGGTGGACGGCACGGTGGGGTTGTACCTGGGATGGGCGTGCATCGCCACGGTAGCCAACAGCGCAGCCGCAGGTTTGGACGCTGGAATTGCTGCTACCGGAACGATCGCTTTGTGGTCCGCAGTAGTCGTGTTGGTAGTCGCCGCCGTCGTGGGCGTGGTACTCGCCGTTGGCCTCAAGGGACGCCTAGCACCGGCGATCGGATTGGGCTGGGGGCTGGCGTGGGTCGCCGTGGAACGCGCTTCGGGCATCCCGCAGGCGCCAGTGGTTGCCATTGTTGCGGCCGCTGCCGCTGCTGTGACGGTGCTTGCGGCAGTGGTAGTTCGCGCGCGCTTTGGGCCATCGGCTGTGCGTGAGAACCAAGCAGTTAGAGACTTCTGAACTCATCCTGCTTGGTCGGGCACTATCGTCAACGGAAATTCCTTAGTCGAAGATCCGGGTCGCACAGGTCGCCTTCAATTACTTCGACTTGGTGCTTTCTGCACGAAAGGTTGCAGTGACCAAGCTCTTGGCTTATAGCCCGTCATCGCGGCGCATGGACATCGAGTTCCTGCGAGTAATCGCGGTGTGTGGCGTCATGGCTTTTCACTTCGCCCCAGGATGGGTTCCCGCAAAATCGGGTTACCTAGGCGTCGATACTTTCTTCGTCATCAGTGGGTTTGTTGTCACAGCACAATTGCTGCGTCTTCAGCAGCAGAACAAATTTTCCTATAGCCAATTCCTTGCTGCACGCGTACGCCGACTATTACCAAGCGCACTACTGGTCATCGTGGTCACGAGTGCGGTGAGTTTTGTTTACGGTGCGCCCGCCCAGGTTTCTAGTGAGGCGCAAGCAGGTGCCTCAGCCTCCTTGTATGTGTCCAACTTCTTGTTTGCACGACGAGCTGTTGATTACTTCGTATCTGCTGACCTTTCAGCTTTTACACACTTTTGGTCGCTATCTGTTGAAGAGCAGTTTTATCTGGTGTGGCCGATAGCGATTCTTTTGGTAGTCGCTTTTTCGGCTCGGCAAAAAGGCGGTATCGCTCAACGGGTACTACTGGTGGCAGTAGTTCTTGGAGCAGCAAGTCTGGTTGGCGCCCAGTGGGCGATGTCAATGAATCCTCAGCAGTCGTTCTTCATGCCTTGGTGGCGAGCAAACGAGTTGATGGCCGGTGCGGCAGTGGCTGCTCTGGTTTCGCGCTCATCGGCGCGTCCGCCTCGTGAAGGAACTTGGCGAACTTTGATTGCGCTGTTGCGCTGGTCCGCTGTTCTTGTGGTGGTTGTTGTGCTGTTTCAAGGTCGGTGGACTCTTGATGCCCCTGGCTTTGGGGCGCTAGCAGTCATCATCCCGGTGATGACCATTTTGGCTTCGGGTGATTCTTCTGCGGAGCATTCGGACTTGCTCACGCGCTTAGGTGGCACTCGACCTCTGGCTGCAATTGCCGTGCTGTCCTATGCCCTGTACCTCTGGCATTGGCCGGTTTGGCTGGTGGTGTCCGGGAGTGAAAGTAATGGGATTCGGGGCTGGCAACTCATCGCCATCGCGACCATTGCGACCTTTGTACTCGCTGGTACATCACATATTCTCGTGGAGCGACCGTTCCATCGTGGCCCGATTCTTCGCCGGTGGCCGCCTCTCTCGCAGTGTCTAGGTGCCCTAGTGGTGTGCGGGCTGGTCGCGAGCACGCTGGTTCTGGCTGCTGGCCCAATCGAACGCACGCGTTCAGTGGGTTGGACAGAGCAATTAACACCGAAACTTTCTGTGGCGGATGAAGATCGCGATTCGTCTTATGCGCAAGGATGCTTTGCCGAGTTACTGGACACTCAGTTTCGGCCGTGCGTTGATAATCCCTCAGGGAAGAAACTCGTGATTCTCGTTGGCGACAGTCACGCAGCACAATGGCATGATGTTGTGGCCCGCTCCGTATCCGCGTTAGATGCAAAACTTGTTACCGTGACTCGTGCTGGATGCACGGTGTGGGGTATGCGCAATGGATATGGACAGGCAGCGGAGTCTGCCTGTCAAAGTTGGCGCTCTCATGTGGAATCATTGATTCGGCGAAACCACCCTGCAGTGGTGCTCGTTAGCGAGTCCATCGGGCAAACCTTCGTACTTGATGACGGTTCCGTCGGTTCGGATGAGCAAATGCGGGACCGGAGGCAAGTCGGCATCACATCGACGCTCAAGAGATGGACAAGGAGCGCTCGCCGCGTTGTTCTGCTGGCCGATACCCCATACGCCGATACCAAACCGGCGAATCCTTTGTTGTGTCTGGCGAAAGCGGCAGCCCCTTCTCAGTGTGACTTTCCAAGAAAGAGTCAGACCGAGACCCGTCTGGCCCCTGTCGCCATTGCTGATGATCTTGCTCGGTCCGGACTATCAATCAGAGTTGTTGATCCGTACTCGAAAATATGTCCTACTGATCCATGTCACACCGTGATCGATCGAACAATCGTTTACTGGGACTCGGGGCATCTCACGCGAACATTCGCAAAGACCCTAGATCCATGGGTACGCGGATGGCTGGCGTCGTCCCTTTCCTAGGACCACCCACCGCTCACGACAACATGTTCCGCTGACCCAGAATGTCGCTTGGGTCGGCAGTGATGAATCTCTACAGCACCTTAGAAAGAAACGCTTGCGTGCGTGCTTGTTGTGGGTTGAGCAGCACATCGTCAGGGCGGCCAGATTCGACTACCACTCCAGCGTCCATGAAGGCCACGGTGTCACCGACCTCTCGGGCAAACCCGATTTCGTGCGTCACCACCACCATCGTCATGCCATCGGCGGCCAACTGTCGCATGACATCAAGCACCTCGCCAACGAGTTCAGGGTCCAGGGCCGAGGTCGGTTCATCGAAAAGCATGAGCTTGGGTTCCATCGCCAATGCGCGGGCAATGGCCACTCGTTGCTGTTGACCACCGGAGAGCTGATTGGGATACAGGTGACGACGATCAGCCAGGCCCACGCGATCAAGAAGCGCCGTGGCCTTATCGCGCGCCTCAGACTTGGCCAATCCGGCGACTTGTACCGGCCCCTCCATCACATTTTCAAGAGCAGTGCGATGAGCAAACAGGTTGAACTGTTGAAACACCATGCCGACTTGTCGTCGTTGGCGGGCCACATCACGAGGCTTCTTCTCGTACAGGCGCCCTGACCGCTCGTCGTAGCCGATCAGTTCCCCATCCAGCATCAATCGCCCGGCATCGATGGTTTCCAAGTGATTGATGCAGCGAAGGAAGGTGGACTTTCCCGATCCGGAGGGCCCGAGCAGGAGAAAGACCTCACCGGGTGAGACCTGCAAAGTGATGCCCTTCAACACAGGGGTGTTGTCGTAGGACTTCCACACATCCTCCGCCTGCACCATCGCGGCGGCAGGCGCGCTCGCAGTCGTCGACAGGTCCGTCATGAGTGCTCACCAACTCGTGGGCGACGCCGCTCCAGCCGCGCGCGTACTCTCTGCCACGGCGTGGGGGGGAGTTGGCGTACGGATCCGCGCGCGTAGTAACGCTCGATGTAGTACTGCACGATCATCAGCACGCTTGTCATTGCCAGATACCACAAGCTGGCCATCAAAAGCATGGGTATGACTTGGTAGGTCTTGGCGTAGATGGCTTGGGTCTGAAAAAGCAATTCGGCAAAGGGCACATACGCCACCAATGAGGTGGTCTTGAGCATCGAGATTGTTTCGTTGCCGGTCGGCGGAACGATCACTCGCATAGCTTGCGGCAGCACCACGCGACGAAGGATCTGCGATCGGCGCATCCCCAGCGCACCGGCGGCTTCCCACTGACCTTCGTTAACTGAAAGCAATCCGGCTCGCACGATCTCGGCCATGTAGGCCGCCTCATTAAGGCCCAAACCCAGTAAGGCGGCACTGAATCCACTAATCAGCGAAAAGGTGTCGGCCTCAACAAACTGTGGCCCGAAGGGAATACCTAGACCCAAGCGCGGAAACAGCGCCCCCAAACTTGCCCACACCAGAATCTGCACAAGTACCGGTGTTCCGCGAAAGACCCAGATGTAGATCCAGGCGGCATTGCGCAGGACTGGGTTGGGCGACAATCGCATGACTGCGAGCACCACTCCGAGAACAACACCGACGACCATGGCCGCAACGGTCAGCCACAGCGTGGTCAGCACGCCCTGGCGAATCGCCGGGGTGAACCCGTATTTGGCTTGCTCGGGCCAGTTGAAGCGGGGATTTGTCGCCAGCGCATGAACAAGCATCGCTAACAACACCGCGATAACGGCCATGGCCGCCCATCGCCCGGGGTGCCGCAGCGGCACCACCTTCAGCGGCTCTGGGGTGGCCATGACATCCGATCCCTCCGTCATGGCGTACTCCTTGAGACCAGAAGCGGGTGGGCCACTACTCCGATCTACTTGGCCGGGTTGATGGTGCTACTGGTGACAGCACCACCGTCAACGCCCCACTTGGTCAAGATGGCCTTGTACTGGCCGCCTTCGATCAGTTTTTTGATCGCCCCTTGAACGGCCTTGGCGAAGTCCGCATTAGCTTTGGGCTGGGCGGACAACGGAGTGGCACACGACTTGCTGCCCGCGCTGCCACAGGGCAGGGCGATGCCGTAGGGGGCGGAGTCGTAGATGTCTCCGAGCAACTCCAGCCCTGGCGCAGTCTTGACTGCGTAAGCGGTGATCGGTGAGTCGGCGAGCATGGCTTGGTCTTTACCCGACGCAACCGCATTGGTGGCGTCGGACTGCAGTTGGTACTGGTTGATGGTGATGGCCTTCTTGCCGGCAGTAGTGCACTTCTTGGAACGCGCGGTGAGGTCATCAACCTGAACGGTGCCCTTTTGCACCGCGATCTTCTTGCCACAGGCGTTGTTGATCGCGATGGCGTCGGGGTTGCCTGCACGGGTGGCCCACTGGGTTCCGGCGCTGAAGTAGGTGGCGAAGTTGACAACCTTCTGCCGCTCGGCGTTGGCGGTGAAGGAGGACATCCCGAGGTCGTACTTGCCGGACTGAATCCCGGGAATGATCGCATCAAAGGGAGAGTTGGTGAATTTCATGGTCACACCGAGCACTTCGCCGATGGCATTGCCAAGGTCAATGTCCATCCCGACGATTTGTTCGCCGTCGATGTACTCGTTGGGCGCGTAGGAGGCATCCGTGCCAACGCGGATCGTGCCGTTGGCCGAGTAGGCCGCTGGTACCAGCGCAGCTAAAGCCTCGTCCTTACTGATCTTCGGGATCGTGCCGGAACTCGATGAACTTGACCCACTGGTGCAACCACTAAGAATCAGGGCGGTGATGGACACTCCAGCGAGGGCCATCAGTCGGCGGCTTTGGCGGTTCAGCACGAGTCCTCCTCGATCGGGTGAGACCACCCTGCCACGCCATAGCGCCGCCAGTGGCCTTATTTCGTGGAATGCCGGCCTTTGCGCCGTATGGGTTAACGAAGCGTCTTCGGCACGCCTGAGCGGCGGCTGTATAGGCCGAATGGCCAGTGTTCAGGTCGGCTCAAGGTGCAGCGCCTTGTGACCGACTGACTAATACCGACGCCCCTCCTGAGGTGGTGTGGTGTGCGTTGCCTGCATCCGCAGGTGTGAACCGCATGCCCCTCTAGGGCACGCCACCTCAAAAAGGAGAAAGTGATGAAGGAATTCATCAAGACCAAGCGCGGTGCGTTGCTTGCTGGCTCAGTGGCCACCGCACTGCTCGTTGGCGGAGGCGTTGCCTTCGCTTACTGGACCACCACCGGTTCGGGCACTGGCTCGGCCGCTGCTGGTGATGTTTCAGCGGTGACGGTCACCCAGACCAACACCATCACTGGTCTGTACCCGGGCGGTCCCGCTCAGGCTATTGACCTGAAGATCAGCAACCCCAACGACTCCAATGTGACCATCGCCAAGGTCGCAGTGTCGGTGTCGAGCACGAACAAGACCGGTTGCACCGCGGCCGACTTCACCGTCACCGACGCCACTGTTGGTTCTGATCTAGCCAAGGGCGACACCAGTGTCGCGGGTTCCACTTCTGGAGCCTCGATCAAGATGAATAACACCGCGTCCAACCAGGACGCCTGCAAGAACGCCACGGTCAGCCTCTCCTTCAGCGCCAGCTGACCGAGGAGCGACCTAGCGCAAGCAATGCAAGAAACGCCCTAGAGGAGTTGTCATGATCAAGCCCCGCGAGACTCGTACTGGCCGTGTGCCAGTCGAGCTCGCGGGGCTTGCTCTGTTGGGGCTGCTCTTCATCGGTCTTGCGGTGTGGGCCACCACAGTGGGTGGCAGCAACGGAGGTGGCCGGCAGATTGCCCTGCCACCGGCACCTACACCCTTGGCCACAGGAAGTGTGTCAACTCCGAACGCCACAACTTCGACTGTGACGGTTGCGGGGACCCCGATCGATGTCGGGGTCTCCACGGGATCGGGATCTGGAACGGCCGATTCCGCTGGTGACGAACTTGTCGTCACCGATGCTGATGGCAAGGTGTTGCCATCGAACCCGGCCCTGGAGCCGGGAGCCCAGGTGGTCCTGCGGTTCGGCGGATACGCCCCTCAAGCAGAGGTGCAAGTCGTGCTGCGCTCCACTCCGCGTTCCCTGGGCGCAGTGGTCTCCGATGCCAGTGGCGTCGTGACCTATCCCTTTGAGGTCCCCCAGGACCTCACCCCGGGTCCGCACACCCTGACCTTCACGGGTCTGGCGGCGGGCTCAAGCGTGTCGGTTGCCTCGGC
>DPWC01000050.1:9513-11279 GCA_003529305.1 Actinomycetota bacterium | reverse complement strand
TCGAACTCGATCATCTCGGCAATCCGGTCGGCAGCCCACACGCCAAAGTCTTTGATGTTGTCCTGATGTTCGGTGGCGCGATAGAAGTTGGTATTCGGTGCCTTGAGCGCGCCAGGCACGAGCGGCTCGAAGGTTTCTTTGAACGCTGGCACACCGGTCAGAGCTAGAGCTCCGTGCGGGGTTCCGTGATAGGCGATCGCCCGGCTGATCACTTTGGTCTTCAGTGGTTTGCCGCTGAGTTTGAAGAATTGCTTGGCGGCCTTCCAGGCGCTTTCTACTGCTTCACCACCACCGGTGGTGAAGAACACTCGATTCAGATCCCCCGGCGCGAAACCGGCGATGCGCTCGGCGAGTTCGATGGCGCCAGGGTGGGCGTACGACCAGATCGGGAAGAACTCCAATTGCTTGGCCTGAGCGGCCATGGCGTCAGCGATCGGCGCCCGTCCGTGCCCAGCCTGCACCACGAAAAGGCCGCTCAGTCCGTCGAGGTATTGCCGTCCCGTGTTGTCCCAGATCCGGGCGCCTTCGCCGCGCACGATCACCGGAACATGGCCGCCGTCTTCATAAGTGGAGTGGCGGGTGAAGTGCATCCACAGATGTCGACGGGCCTTCTCCGCCAGAGCATCGGAACCAAATTCGGCAACATTTTGCGGCATCGTCATCGCGTACCCCAGGTGTAGGACTGCTTGTGCAGTTTCAAATAGACAAAAGTTTCCGTTGAGCGAACGCCGGGAATGGCCCGGATGCGTTCGTTCAACAATTCGAGCAAGGCGGTGTCGTCTTCGCAGACAACCTCCACAAGAATGTCGAAACTGCCGGCCGTGACGACGACATACGACACTTCCGGGAGAGCGGAGAGTGCATGGGCGACCGATTCCATGTCACCTTCCGTGCCAACGCCGATCATGGCGGCCCGCGAGAACCCCATCTGCAGCGGATCAGTGACCGCCACAATCTGCAAGGCGCCACTGGTGGTGAGTTTGGCGACCCGCTGACGAACGGCCGCCTCTGAGAGACCTACTTCTTTGGCCAATGCGGCGTAAGACATCCGCCCGTCGCGTTGCAGGTGTTCCACGATGGAGCGGCCCACGGCATCCAGTGGCTCGGTGCGATCACCCTTGGCCGTAGCGGTGCTGATACTCACACGACCATCCTGACGGCCCCTAGGCGCAAGGGCAAGTGGATCCGCACCCAAATAGGTCGAAAGCCATGGAATCCGTGTCATTGAGCGGGAATGCCCTGCGGTAACCGTGGCCTAGGCCTAGGGTGGCAGTGAGTTGACCGCGACGCAGGAGGTCCCCGTGGATCCCGTAAAGAACCTCATCAATGGCCAGCAGTTGGACGCAGCAGACGGGCGTACTACTGATCTGATCAATCCCAGTGATGGTGCCGTGTTCACCACGGCCCCCCTCAGTGGTGCCGCTGACATTGATCGCGCGTATTCGGCCGCGGCGACCGCTTTTGAGTCGTGGCGTGACACCACACCCTCGGAGCGGCAACGCGCACTGTTGAACATTGCCGATGCCATCGAGGCGCGTGCCCAGGATTTTGTCGATGCGGAAGTGCTTAACACCGGTAAGCCGTCGGGGCTGACAACCTCCGAAGAAATTCCACCGATGCTGGACCAGATTCGCTTCTTCGCGGGGGCCGCCCGAGCGCTGGAGGGTCGAAGCGCAGGTGAGTACATGGCGGGCCACACCTCGTACATCCGCCGTGAGCCCATTGGCGTGATCGGGCAGGTAACTCCGTGGAACTACCCGATGATG
>DPWC01000050.1:394-9278 GCA_003529305.1 Actinomycetota bacterium | reverse complement strand
CTCCGTGGAACTACCCGATGATGATGGCGGTCTGGAAGTGGGCACCCGCGCTAGCCGCTGGCAACACGGTGGTGATGAAGCCGTCCGATACGACTCCAGTGACCACTGCCTTGATGGCTGAGGTGATGAACGAGTTCCTACCGCCGGGTGTCTTCAATGTCGTCTGTGGTGATCGGGACACCGGTCGAGCGGTGGTGGAGCACAAGACCCCCGCCATGGTCTCCATTACCGGCTCGACTCGCGCTGGCTTTCAGGTAGCGGCTTCGGCGGCTGGCGATCTCAAGCGCGTACACCTTGAGCTCGGCGGTAACGCCCCGGTGATCGTCTTTGACGATGCCGACATTGAGGCGACTGCCGAGGGCATTGCTGTTGCGGGCTATTTCAATGCCGGGCAGGACTGCACGGCCGCTACTCGTGTCCTGGTGCAATCCGGCGCGCATGACGCGTTGGTGGCGGCCTTGGTGGCGCAGGCCAAGGGCACCGTCACCGGTCCGCCCAGTAATGAGGATGCGCTCTATGGCCCGCTGAACAATGCTCAGCAACTGGACCGGGTTCTGGGCTTGCTGGCTCGACTTCCCGATCATGCGCAGGTGCAAGCCGGTGGCAACAGCCTTGATGGCCCAGGATTCTTTGTGGAACCCACGGTGATCTCGGGTCTGAAGCAAGGAGACGAGATCGTCCAGCAGGAAATCTTCGGACCGGTCATTACCGTGCAGTCCTTCACGGACGAGGATCAGGCCCTGAGCATGGCCAATGACACCGAATATGGCTTGGCTTCATCGGTGTGGTCGAAGGATTTCGGTCGAGCGATGCGCGCGTCGCGGCGACTGGACTTCGGGTGTGTGTGGATCAACACCCACATCCCGATCGTCGCCGAGATGCCGCACGGAGGCTTCAAGCACTCCGGATACGGCAAAGACCTTTCGCTATATGGCCTCGAGGACTACACGCGCATCAAGCATGTGATGGCCAACATCGAGTCCTGATCACCCATCCTGAGTTGAGGAGTGACGAACTCCATGGAGCGCATCACCCATTGGATTGATGGGCAGGCTTGGTCGACGCCTGCGGCAGATCGTCAGGGCGATGTGTGGGATCCCGCCACGGGTCAGGTGCGAGCACGCGTTGACCTGGCCGATGGTGAGACGGTGCGGCTGGCTATTGACGCAGCAGCGCAAGCCTTTCCGCAATGGCGGGATACCTCGCTGGCCCGCCGCACTGAGGTGCTCTTTGCTTTTCGGGATCTCGTGCATCGGCATCGTGACGAGATTGCAGCAGCGATCACGAACGAACACGGCAAGGTGTTAGACGACGCCCGCGGAGAAGTTGCTCGCGGTCTTGAGGTAATCGATTTTGCCTGCGGGATCGCGCACTTGCTCAAGGGAGAGCACTCAGAGGGTGTGTCCACCGGGGTTGACACCTTCTCGCTGCGTCAACCGCTGGGTGTGGTGGCGGTCATCACTCCGTTTAATTTCCCGGCCATGGTGCCGCTGTGGTTCATCCCCTTGGCCGTGGGTGCCGGTAACACCGTGGTGCTCAAACCCAGCGAGCGCACCCCTACGGCGGCGGTGATGTTGGCGCAACTATGGAGCGACGCCGGGCTCCCTCGAGGTGTGGTCAATGTGGTGCACGGTGACCGCGAAGCGGTCGATGAACTGCTCGTTCACCCGACGATTCGTGCCATTTCTTTCGTGGGATCCACCGCGGTGGCGCAGCATGTCTATGCCACCGGCACTTCTCACGGCAAGCGCGTGCAGGCCCTTGGCGGTGCCAAGAACCACATGGTCGTGATGCCCGATGCCGACCTTGATCTGGCAGCCGACGCGGCTGTCAATGCCGGGTTCGGTTCAGCCGGTGAGCGTTGCATGGCGGTATCGGCAGTCGTTGCCGTGGGGGAGTGTGCCGATGAGCTGGTCTCGCGGATCACCCAGCGCATGGGCGCATTGCGCACCGGTGATGGGCGGCGCGGCTGTGACATGGGGCCACTGATTACCGAGGAGCATCGCGATCGAGTGGCCTCGTACCTGGCTTCAGCCCTGGATCAGGGAGCAGAGGTCGTGGTCGATGGCCGCAGTGTCACTGCCGATGGTGCGCCGGAAGGATTTTGGCTGGGCCCGAGCCTGGTGGATCGTGTGACACCGCAGATGAGTGTGTATCGCGACGAGATCTTCGGGCCGGTGCTGTCGGTGCTTCGAGTCGAGACCATGGAGCAGGCGATGGAACTGGTGGCCCAACACCCATTCGGTAACGGGGCGGCCATCTTTACTTCCTTGGGCTCCAGCGCGCGAACTTTTGCTCGTGGAATTGAAGCCGGCATGGTGGGGGTGAATGTGCCGATCCCGGTGCCGATGGCGTACTACTCCTTCGGTGGCTGGAAGTCCTCATTGTTTGGTGACCTTCATGCCCATGGCGCTGACGGTGTGCGGTTCTTTACCCGCGGCAAAGTGGTCACCCAGCGATGGCCGGATTCCAGAGCCACTGGTCAGATGCCCGGTGGACCTGATTTGGTGTTTCCCACGAACGCTTAGGACGAAAGCAGGGCCTCGAGATCATGACTGCGCAGGGTTGAGGAGTAGATATGGCGCGCTATGGCGGGCAGTACGGCCCGGATGTCACCTTCCTTGGGGTGCCACCGTGTGACTTGGATGAGCCAGCCAGTTTCAGCGACGCCGATGTTGTCATTGTCGGCGCACCATTCGACGGCGGCACTTCCTACCGAGCCGGTGCACGGCTTGGCCCGCAGGCGATTCGCATGACCGACTATCTACCTCACGATGGGTCCCGACCCAGCCTGCCGCTGCGGGTCGATGCGTTGCAGGACCTCACCGTTGTGGACGCCGGCGATGTCGAGATGTTCTCGGGTGATGCTGCGGCTGCCTGCGCGGCGTTGGAGAAGCGCATCGAACAGGTGGCAGCCACGGGAGCGATCCCGGTGGTGCTGGGTGGCGATCACACCATCACCTGGCCCGATGTCACCGGCGTGGCCCGGGCTCGTGGGTGGGGTCGCATCGCTGTTCTTCACTTCGACGCCCATGCCGATACAGGCGATATCGAGTTTGGTTCGCTGATCGGACATGGTCAGCCGATGCGTCGACTCATCGAATCAGGCGCCGCTCGCGGAGATCGGTTCTTCCAAATCGGTTTGCGCGGGTATTGGCCCGGTCCGGAGACCTTGCAGTGGATGGCGCAGCAAGGCATGCGCTCTTATGAGATGACCGAGATCGGGCACCGAGGCCTTCAAGAGTGCCTCAGTGAAGTCTTTGCTGCGGCAATGTCTGACTGTGATGGCGTGTTTTTGTCCGTCGATATTGATGTCTGCGATCCGGGACATGCCCCCGGTACAGGCACACCCGAACCCGGTGGCCTGTCGGCTCGCGAACTCCTCGACAGTGTGCGTCGGATCTGTCTGGAGTTGCCGGTGGTGGGGATGGATGTGGTGGAGGTCAGTCCGCCTTATGACCACGCAGACATCACTGCCGCACTGGCCAACCGCGTGGTGTTAGAAGCGCTCAGTGCGATCGCGCGTCGTCGCGAGGATCAGCGCACGGGCACGCACTGGGATCCGACGACACCGCTATTGCAGGATCGCATCCCCGGGGAGTAACGCGAGCAGCACTGGTCACAGCGTTGAGCTAGCGCTCGTCTCGGCCGCGAGCTTCGTCTTCCTGAAGTTCTTTCTCCGTCATCGGCGGAATCACCGTTTGCTCCATGGAGGGCGAATCCGGCATCGCCGGTGTCAGCATCCGTCGTTCATCGCCCTCAAGAACGCGGATGACTGTGCTGCGGTTCAGTACTTCACCGGTGAAGAATCGTGGTGATCGGAACTGCGTGACAAGCATCAGCAGAATTCCCAAGAGCAGGCTCCCGACGGAAATCACGAAGATGCCGCCGACGGTGAAGCCAAATATCGAAATTTGAGTGTCCGAGCTTGCCGGATCGAAATTGGCGACGAGCGTTTCGATGAACGCCCACAACAAGATGGCGCCACCGAGAAACGGCATCACGACGCGCACAGCGAAGTCTTTGATGGTGTCGCCGCGATCGTTCTTGAAGTACCAGGCGGCAGCGAACCCGGTCAGCCCGTAATAGAACGCAATGAGCAAGCCGACGGCAGAAGCTGCATCAGCAAGAATGTTGTTCGAAATTGCTGCTAGGCCAACATAAAACACGATAGAGACGCCACCCATAGCCACGGTGGCCCAGGTAGGCGTGAGGAATCGGGGATGGGTGCGAGCGAATTTCGCCGGTAGCGCCTCATACGCCGCCATTGAGAGCACTGCCCGAGAGGTGGGCAGAATCGTGGTTTGAGTAGACGCCGCTGCGGAACTCAAAATCGCAAAAATCAGGAACTTGTCAAACCCTCCGCCGAGCACCTGGGAGCCGATGGACGAGAAGACATCGTCGCTGTTGACCAAACTCGTGGGCTTGTCAGCGGTTCCTACGCCGGCGAATGCCATGGTGGCCACGGAGACGATGGCGAAGGTGGCCAGCAGGATCAGTGTCGACATCACGGCGGCACGACCAGGGGTCTTCTCCGGTTCGCGGGTTTCCTCATTGACCGCAACGGCGGTATCCCAGCCCCAGTAGATGAAGACGGCCAGCAGTAGTGCACCGGAGAAGGCAGCAGCGGCGCTCGTGCTGCCGTCAAAGGAGGTGATTTGGGCAGGGTTGAACCAGCTCCATTGGGGTTTCACGGAGGTTGACAGTGCATGGTTGGTGTACACACGGAAAAGCGCGACAACACTGAAGATCACCAGAATCACGATTTCGACCGCCAGCAGGACGAATTGCAGGCGAGCGGAAATCTCGATACCTCGGTAGCAAACCCAGGTCAGCACAGCGATCCAGATGCATCCCGCCACTGTGACCCAGAGCCGACTACCTGCTAGATCATCGCGTCCGAACATGAGGAAGAAATACGAACCGGCAATCTGTGCGAGGCTGGCCATGACGATGACATCGGCGGCGATGATGCCCCAGCCGCCCATCCAGCCGGTCTTCGGACCGAAGGCTTGAGTGGCCCAGGTGAAGGTGGTGCCACAGTCCGGCGACACGCGATTGAGTTCGCGGTAGGCATAGGCGATCAGGAACATGGGCACGAACGCCAGAATCATGATGATTGGTGTCTGTATGCCAACGAGCGCGACGACGAATCCCAGGGTCGCAGCGAGACCATAGCCAGGCGCGGTGGAACTGACTCCAATGACGACCGTAGAAAGTAGGCCCAGAGCGTTGGCCTTCAGACCTTTGCCTCCGGCTTGTTCGGCTGCTGTCGTGGTGGACACCATGCACTCCCTTGCGAGTTGAGAGGCCGCTAGGTCCCGCGAACCTGCCTCCACGGTAAGGGGTGAAAGCGACCAAGTCACGAACTCTTCGCCCAAATATCGGGAAAATGCAGACGCTTAGGACTCGCGGTTATAAGGGCAACCGGACTACGGTGGGATCACCTAAGGAGGCGATCCCTGATGAGGGTCCTGCTGATTGGAGCAGGCGGTGTGGGGTCTGCTGTCGTCGGCATCGCCGCGCGCCGCAATTTTTTTGACGCCATGGTGGTGGCGGACTATGACGAGGCTCGCGCATTGCGGGCAGTGGAGCGGGTGGCCAGTGACCTCCGCTTCAGTGCCGCACAAGTGGATGCCTCCAGCGCAGAGGCGGTAGCGGCTCTGTGTCGCACGCACCAGATCACCCATGTGCTCAATGCGGTCGATCCGCGCTTTGTCATGCCCATCTTCAATGGTGCACTCGCCGCTGACGCGGACTACCTGGACATGGCGATGTCGTTATCCGTTGCCCACCCCACGGATCCATATACCCAGTGCGGCATCAAGTTAGGAGATCGTCAGTTCGAGCAGAGCGAGCAGTGGGAGCGCACCGGTCGCTTGGCCGTGGTGGGCATCGGTATCGAGCCGGGCTTGGCGGATGTCTTCGCTCGACATGCGGCTGACCATGACTTCACCCGCATCGATGAAGCTGGTGTTCGTGATGGATCCAATCTGGTGGTGTCCGGTTACGCCTTTGCGCCGTCGTTTTCCATCTGGACCACGATCGAAGAATGCCTGAATCCTCCGGTGATCTGGGAGAAGGACCGGGGCTGGTTCACCACCGAGCCCTTTTCAGAGTCGGAAGTGTTCAACTTCCCCGAGGGGATCGGTCCCGTCGAATGCGTCAATGTCGAACACGAGGAGGTGCTGCTGATCCCGCGTTGGGTAGATGCCCGACGCGTCACCTTCAAATACGGGCTCGGTCAGGAATTCATTGATGTCCTCAAGACGCTGCACAAACTCAATCTGGACAGCACCACCCCGGTGAGTGTGAGTGGTCAGCAGGTCAGTCCGCGCGATGTGGTGGCTGCTGCCTTGCCGGATCCGGCCACTTTGGGTGATCGGATGAGCGGAAAGACCTGCGCGGGTCTGTGGGTGCGTGGGGAGGGTCGCGACGGCAATCCGCGCTCGACCTATTACTTCCATGTGGTCGACAACGAGTGGTCGATGGGTGAATACGGTGACCAAGCAGTGGTGTGGCAAACGGCCATCAATCCTGTGATCGCGCTGGAGTTGCTGGCCACGGGTCAGTGGTCGGGGGCTGGGGTGCTCGGGCCCGAGGCTTTCCCATCGGCACCGTTCTTGGCCAAGTTCTCTGAATACGGCTCGCCGTGGGGACAGATCGAGATGGATTCGGCAGCGAACTAGCGCAGTGCTGGGCAGGCTTGTGGCGTCACGCCGTGGCGTCGGCCAAGGCCTCTTCTAAAACATCGAGAGCCTCATGGAGCAGGTCTTCGCCAATGATCAGTGGCGGCAGAAAGCGCAGGACATTGCCGTAGGTGCCAGCCGTGAGGACCAGGACACCCTTGGCATGGCAGGCCTTGGCTACCGCGGCCGCCAATGTGTCGTGCGGTGTCGAGGTTCCGGGCTGCACTAACTCGATGGCGTTCATCGCGCCGCGGCCACGCACCTCAGCGATCTCGGGGAATCGTTCCTGCATCGCTCGGAGGCGGGTCATCATCAATTCGCCTATGGCAGCAGCTCTGGATGGTAGGTCGGCGTCGTGCATCGCTGCGATAGATCCCAATGCCGCTGCACAGGCCACCGGATTGCCGCCGTAGGTGCCGCCCAGGCCGCCCACATGGGGTGCGTCCATGATCTCGGCGCGGCCAGTGACGGCGGCCAGGGGAAGTCCGCCGGCGATGCCTTTGGCGGTGGTGATCAGGTCGGGGATAACGCCCTCGTGATCGCACGCGAACCACGCGCCGGTGCGGGCGAATCCCGTTTGGATCTCGTCGGCGATGAAGACGATGCCGTTTTGCGTGCAGAAGTTCGCCAGGCTGGACAAGAAGCCCGGTGCCGGAACGATGAAGCCACCCTCGCCTTGAATGGGCTCGATCAAGACCGCAGCTACCTGGTCAGGTCCGACCTCTTTGGTGATCTTGGCGATCGCCTGGGCAGCCGCCGTGGCGCCATCGCGCTCATCGCGCAGGGGATAAGAGGTAGGCACCCGGTAGACCTCTGCAGCGAACGGCCCAAACCCGTGCTTGTACGGCATGTCCTTAGCCGTCAGTGCCATCGTCAAATTAGTGCGCCCGTGGTACGCGTGTTCCACAACAACCACGGCCTGCCGCTTGGTGAACGAACGGGCGATCTTCACCGCGTTCTCCACGGCCTCAGCCCCGGAGTTAAACAACGCGGAGCGCTTCTCATGCGTGCCCGGGGTCAAGTTGTTCAGCGCTTCGCAGACTTCGACATATCCGGCGTATGGGGCAACCATGAAGCAGGTATGAGTGAAGGCGGCCACTTGATCCTGCACGCGTGAGACGACCTCAGGATTGGCATTGCCCACGCTGGTGACGGCGATTCCTGACCCCAGATCGATGAATCGATTGCCGTCAACATCAACGACGACCCCGCCGCCAGCGCGCTCGACGAACACCGGCAGTGTCGCGCTGAGCCCGCGGGCCACCGCGGCGCTGCGGCGCGCCAAAAGCTCTTGTGAGCGCGGTCCGGGCACGGCGGTGGCCAGGTGTCGGGACTGCTCCACACCGTTGGCCCACTCCGCTGGCACGGCGGATAGGCGCCCTAACGAGGGGACGCTAGCACCCTCAGAGCCGCGCACATTGGTCATGACTGCAGCCTATGGGCGAGGATGGGGCCGTGCGCACTGTTGTGATCCTCGGCAGCACCGGGTCGATCGGTACGCAGGCTCTGGATGTGATCGCCCGCAATCGCGCCGACTATGAGGTCGTTGGTCTGGCCGCGGGCGGGTCCAATGCCGCCCTCTTGGCTGAGCAGGCGGCCGCCTTCGATGTTGAGGTCGTGGCCATTGCTGACCCGGAGCAGGCCGATGTCTTTCGAACGGCATTCGCTGCGCTGGCACCGGCACAGAGCATCCCTCAGGTGCTGTTGGGTGCTGACGGTATGGATGAAATGGCTGCCTTGACCTGCGATGTCGTTCTCAATGCCATCACCGGGTCTATTGGTTTGCGCCCCACGCTGTCAGCGCTCAGCGCCGGGCGCACGGTTGCGCTGGCCAATAAGGAGTCGCTGATTGTCGGCGGACCGCTGGTCAAGGCGTTAGCTGGTCCGGATCAATTGGTTCCGGTGGATTCTGAACACAGTGCACTTGCGCAGTGTCTGCGGGCGGGGCGAACCAGCGAGGTTCGCCGTTTGATCATCACCGCCAGCGGCGGACCATTTTTGGGTCGTACGCGGGATCAGTTGGCTGCAGTCACCGCGGAGCAGGCCTTGCAGCACCCGACATGGTCGATGGGGCCGGTGGTCACCATCAACTCTGCAACCTTGATGAATAAAGGGTTGGAGGTCATCGAAGCTCATCTGCTCTTTGACATTGCGATGGAAGCCATCGAAGTGGTGGTTCATCCGCAGTCGGTGGT
>DPWC01000050.1:0-146 GCA_003529305.1 Actinomycetota bacterium | reverse complement strand
GTTCATCCGCAGTCGGTGGTGCACTCCATGGTGGAGTTTGTGGACGGCTCGACGCTGGCCCAGGTGTCGCCCCCGGATATGCGACTGCCGATCTCGCTGGGGTTGGCCTGGCCGGCTCGCGTGGCTGATGCCTCGCCGCCGAATGA
>DPWC01000169.1 GCA_003529305.1 Actinomycetota bacterium | reverse complement strand
CAGTCCCTCTGTTCAGTCGAATCAGTGTCTTGGCGCCGGTTTCCTATCAGTACTCCGTTACGTCAGTCACCTCGGACTCTGACCCGACTCAGGCGACGGTTTCCGCTCTTGTTCGCTACCGACTTCCGATGGATGCTGCGGTTGCAACCTTCCGTGAGGATTTGGCGCTGCAGCATTCCGACACCGGCTGGCGAATTGCGGCCGAGCATTCTGTGGGACGCAAACCCGTGTGGGAACTTGGCGACATCTCGGTGCTGATTGGTCAGCGCACAACGGTGATAGGCATCGATCAGACCCATGAGGTTCTTCAACGCTATCTGGGTGTGGGTGATGCGGTTATCCCAGCCGTCACCAAGGATTGGGGAACTGACTGGACCCAGCGGCTGGTGATCATCGTTCCCAAAACCGGGATCCAGATCGAGAAGGGACTTGGTAGGTCACGCGCCTCCCTAGAGGACATCGCAGCTGTGACGTCCATGGAGACCGCTTCTGGTGATCCTGGTTCCCCCCGAATCTGGTTGAACACACCAACCATGCAGGGGCTGTCATCTCTCGGACGTGAGATCGTGCTCCGGCACGAGGTCGTGCATGTTGCCACTGGATCTGGGTCCACGGATGCAACCCCGCTGTGGCTGGAGGAGGGCCTGGCCGAGTACATCGGCTATCAGGACAGTGGAGTTTCCCGAGCGGTGGCAGCGGCCGATGTGGTCGATGCGCTCCGTGACGGTGAAAATTTCGATCATCTCCCCGGTGCTGATGACTTCTCCGGACCTGATCTCAATATCGCATACGAGAGTGCACTCATAGCCTGCGATGAACTTGCCGATGATGGGGGGCTCGCTGAGCTGGTGAGAACCTACCGACTCACCTCCGAGGGCACTGGCTCCTCAGATGAGAACCTCGCTGCTGCGATCCACGAGGTCTACGGAATCAGTGTCGAGGACTTCGTCCGTCATTGGAATGCACGTCTGCACCAGGTGGCGGGACTCCCATTCGCGCAGGAGGCGGCACTCGACAACTCCGCGGCTGCTCCGGAGAGAACGCAAGTACCTTCTGGACCATCGACAGCTGGGAGTACACCAGCGTCCTCTCCGTCACCATGAGCAGCGCCTGGATCGGGGCGGGCCTTGCTCTGCTTCTTCTGGTCCTCACCTGCCTGCACTGGGTTCCCAGATTGCCGCGCGTTGCGGTGTCGTCCGCCGAGATCGACGCGGATTTCACTCATGAACAGCGAGATCGCGAGGAACGATTTCACGAACAGATTCGGCCGTGGGGGTACCTGTCACTCGTCATCAGCCTGCTGGTCCCTGTTGTGCTGGCTGGCAGCGGTGCGGTTGCTCGTATTGCGGACTCTGTGCCTGGGGGATGGGCACCTGCGACCGCGGTCGCAACGACGTTCGTGCTCGTGAGCACGTGGGCAGTTGGGCTGCCCGCGGCAGTCAGATCACGGCTGATACTGCTAGACGTAGGTTTGGCGACGGGGTCCTGGGGTCGTTGGTGGCGCGATGCTGCAGTTGCCGAGTTGCTGAGCCTTCTACTCGCGGTTGTGGCCGCGGTGGGGGTGATTGGTGCCGCCCGTCTATGGCCGTTCCGCTGGTGGCTACCGGTAGCCGCAGCGGCGGTGGTCTTGGTCGTAGTGCTGTCGTTCATCCTCCCAGTTGTCGTCGAGCCGATGTTCAGCAGGTTCATCCCGCTCGCCCCAGGGGAACTTCGTGATGAGCTTCTGCAGATGGCAGATCGCGACGGCGTGCACGTACGTGAGGTTCTGGTCGCCGATGCATCCAAACGAACATCTGCACTGAACGCCTACGTGTCAGGATTCGGCCCCACCAGACGCATCGTTGTACACGACACCCTTCTGGATCGTGACCATGACGATGAGGTGGTCGCGGTTGTGGCACATGAGCTTGGTCATGTCGTAGCTCGTGACGTGATCTACGGGACGCTGGTCGGAGCTTTCGGTGCCGCCGCATTGGTCTTCGGGTTGGCCATACTGCTAGACATTCCAGCCGTTCTGATGTTTGGACACGCATCCGGACCTGCGGACCCAGCGGTTGTCGGGATCCTCATCATTGTTGCTGGCTGGACGTCGTTCATTGCCGCACCCGTCATGAACGGGATCTCCCGACGAATCGAGCGTCAAGCAGATCAGCACAGCTTCGAACTCACGCAGGATCCGGCTGCCATGGTGCGCATGCACCAGGCGTTGGCAATTCACAACGTGGCGGCTCTTAGGCCACGTGTATGGCGCTACGTCTGGTTCGCGAGCCACCCAACCTCGCCGGAACGGATCAAGGCCGCACGAATGTTTGCCGGGCAACGCCTATCAGGAGGGTAGTTCCTCGTGCTTGAGCAGTCCGAGTTTGAGTGCCGTCATCAGTGCCTGAGCACGGTTGCCAGCGCCCAACTTCTCGTAGAGCTTGCTGATGTGTGTCTTGGTGGTGGATTGACTGATGTAGAGGCGCCCAGAGATTTCGGCAACGCCAAGGCCATCGGCGAGCAGTCTGAGGACTTCGGTCTCGCGCGGTGAGAGTTGCGGTCCGCTCGGAGACATCCGGCGCTGCATGGCCTCTGCCAGATTCGGGGCACTAAATGATCCCGGCAGTGCGACCGCATGTCGTGCGGCGGCCATGACTTCGTCAGCAGGAGCATCCTTGGCCACGAACGCCGACGCCCCATTGTCCAATGCGCCGAAGAGGTACTCGTCCCCTGAATACATAGACAGCACCACGATGCCCAACGCGGTATCGGTGCTGCGCAGTTCTTTCACGAAATCCAGCCCATTGCCGTCTGGGAGTCGAATATCGACCACCACGACCTGAGTGGGACTGTGGGTGAACTCGCGACGGGCTTCCGCCAGGCTGCCGGCCTCCGCCAGAACCGCAAACTCACCCGAGGCCTCGAAGGCGCGGCGCAGCCCTTGCCGAATAAGTTCGTGATCATCAACCAGCATCACGGTGGTGGGTGAGTTCATGGCGTCAATTTAGCGGGATTGTCGTTGACTGCACCGCTGGAGCGGGCGACGCGCACGGTGGTGCCACCGGCAGCACGGGCCTGAACTGTCAGGTCGCCACCGATTCGCTCCGCCCGTTCACGCATGATCTTCAAGCCATACGAATCCGCGCGCCCTTCTTGCAGCCCGCGCCCGTCGTCTTCGGCCAGCAGTTCGAAGGCTGGCGGCTGAATCCGACTGTTGACCCAAATGTTGCGGGGCTTACCATGACGACGAGCATTAGTAAGGGCCTCTTGAGCAATGCGAAGGAGTTCAGCCTCAGTGTCTATGCCCAGGCGTTGCGGGGACTCCTGCAGGACCAGATGGATCTCCACATCAGGCCCGACCCCCAGTGCGTGTACATATTCGCTTAAGGCCACATTCAAACTTGTGCCCATGGAGACTTCACTGCGAAGATCGAAGATCGACAATCTCAGCTCGGTGATGATGCGCGTGACCTCCGCACGCAGCTCCCGCAAACCAGCCGCACTGGTGTCATCTTGGGCGGATGGGATCAACGAGTCGATGGAGTAACCCAGCGAAGCGAGTTCCTGCGCAACACCGTCGTGAATGTCTCGCGCCAGTCGGCGCCTCTCTTCAGCGGTGGCGCTGAACCGGATGTCGGCAAACAACAAGGCAGCCTCAAGGCGCACTGCATAGGAGCGACAAATCGCGAGGGCCTCTTCAATCTCCTGTGGCGCGAAGTCGTAAGTCAGGCGAGCGACCGATAGCAGGCCAATGGTTCGATCACCGGTGCGCAGCGGCAAGACGATTCCTGCCAAGGTGGTATCACCACTGGCCGTAAAGGCTTCCGGCTCACCACTTCGGTGCACGCGCGTCCATATTGAGTCATCGTCGAGATCAACCGGTGCTTCTATCGCCGGCTGGCCTCGTTCGCCCATAGGTCGCACTACTTGTTCGTCAGTGACCACGAGCAATGCGATCGCATCGGCTGCGAGGTGATCGGCGATCTCGTCCAGCAAGCTCTCCGCCAGAGTGGTGGTATCGAGGCCGACAGAGAGCTGGCGGGACACTTGGCGCAGTTGATCAAGAAGGCGAAATGCTGAGGTGTACCGCGCGATGTCAGCATCCACCGTGGTCGCGAGGAGCCGACGAGCCCACGACGCAATGAGCCCGACAGCCAGAGCGACGATCGCCCACTGACCGATCAACGCCAGTTGAGCGCTCCCGCCAGCAGTGGCTTCTTGCCAGTGCGCTGCCAGGATCACTGTTCCTGCGGGCACAACAGCGAACATCACACCGCTGAAGCCGATGCCCAACCCTGCGGCAAGCGCCGGCACGATGAGGTAGGGCAGCAGGGGCTGAGGCAAGGGACTTGCTGTCGCGATGATCGCTCCGGCCAGCACGCCTTCGACTACCGGGATCAAGGCAGTGATGCGTGATGCCGGCCAGGGAACACTTGCTATGACAGCAATGACGACTAGTTCGGCCAGTGGTCGCAGGGAGGCTCCAGCTGATGTCAGCGGCGTGAGCGCAGCGCACAGGACGAGAACGCCCGCTCGGGCGACAAGCACAATGGGAAGCCGATGGGACCGCCCGGTGTCAAGGGGGGCTGCCAGCAGACTGGACATGGGTGAACCCTCTCAGACCGGCGTGGGTGCAACAAGTGCCGCACCGGGTGGTTAGCCGCTCAGGGACTTGAAGATTGAGATGACAGCCGGTCCGAGAATCACAATGAAGAGCACTGGAAGGATGCAAAAAATCAGGGGGAACAGGATCTTGACGGGCACCTTCTGTGCGGCTTCTTCTGCCCGCTGCGATCTCTTGACGCGCATCTCCGCAGCCTGAATGCGCAAAACATTCGACACCGGAATGCCGAGGCGATCCGCCTGAACCACGGCGGAGGCAAAACTGCGCAGTTCGGGGACATCGGATCGAGCACCCATGGCCTTGATCGCTGCGGTGCGTCCCAATCCGATCTGCATTTCTTGTAACAGGCGGGAGAACTCCTCGGCCAGCGGTCCCGTCGTCTTGGTGGCGACCTGGGCGACTGCCGAATCGAAAGGCATGCCGGCTTCCACGGAGATGGTCAGGAGGTCCAGTGCATCGGGTAGAGCACGGGAGATCTCTTGAGTTCTGTTGTAGCCAGCTTGATACAAGGCGATGTCGGGCCCGAAATATCCCAGGAGCGCTGAAACCAGAACGAGCCCGAGAATCGTCGCGAGGGCACTGCCAAAGACAAGTCCGAGTAGCAGGCCCCACAGGGCTCCGCCGATCAGGCCGACCACCTTGAACCCAAGGACGCGATCGACATCCCAGTTGACCGGATTGCCGGCGAGGTCCAAGCGACGCCGCACCCGCTCGGGTTGGTCGGCGGGACTGATGGATCGACCCCACCCCGAGAGCTTGGCCACTGCAGGCGCGACGACACGCTCAGAGAAGGGCGCCTCCAGAGCCTCAGTGGGCTCAATCGGTGCGGTGAGGGCGGTCATCGTTCCCATGGAGCGACGGACTTGCTGACGGCGGATGAGCGAATCGCCGGAGAGCAGAACGACGACAGCAATGGCCAGGAAGATCAACAATGCGCCGAAGACGATCAGGAAAACAGCCATAACTACACCTCAACCTTCACGGTCTTGGCCAGCCAAATCGCTCCGGCGGTCATCAAGATGGCGGCGAGGATGATCATGCCGATCCCAATAGGCGTTTGAATCAGCGGCGCCAAGTAGGTCGGTCGGGTCAATACCAAGAAGACGGTGAAGACGATCGGCAAGGCACCAAGGATCCATGCGGAAAGGCGTCCTTCGGCCGACAGGGCACTGACCTGTCGGCGCAGTCGCTCGCGTTCGCGCATGGTCGCCGCCACAGTGGCAATGACTTCGGCGAGGTTTCCGCCTACTTGTCGTTGAATTCGAATGGCCATGACCACCCACGAGAAGTCAGTGCTACGCATCCGTTGGGCAATGTCCTCGAGGCCATCCTCCATGCTCTTGCCCAGCCGTGCTTCGGCAAGACCGCGGCGCAATTCTCCGGACATGGGCTCACCAGCGTCATCCGACAGGGTGGCGACTGCTTGCGGAAGGGATAGACCCGAGGCAAGGCTGCCGGAAAGCAATTGCAATGTGTCCGGCAGCTGGGCCTCGAAGGCTGATCGTCGTCGTTCCTCGCGTACGGCGAGAAAGGCAAAGGGTCCAGCGGCGCCCAATGCCACACCAACAAGAGCGGGCAGCAAGTTGCCACCCGAGAGCAGAAGGAGTACCAGACCGGCAGCTAGCGTGACGCCCAAGTGGATGAGTAGCCATTCGCCGGGGCGAAGTGGCAGGCCAGCTCGTTCTAGTCGGCCTTCGAGGACATTGTCGAAGTCTCGTGCCGCTGCCGCGCGAGTCGCCAGGTTGCGTGCAGTGGTCGCAATGCCATCACTGTCGGATCGGCGCTCTGCTGCCGCCCGCCCACTGAGGGTGTAGATCGACAATCGACTGGCGACGCGACGAGCACGCGACTCTCGACTGGCCTGGGCACGCGAAGCCGAAAGAATCAGGTAGGCAATGCCGCCGACGAGGAGCAATGCGCCGATCAACACTGCCCACAGTCCCAGTGGGATGCCCGTGGGCTGAGGCACGGGAATGGGTTGTCCAAGCGCGGTTGGGGTGGGAACCGGCGCTGCGGGGAGCGTGAGGAATACCGCATCAGTGACGCTCTGGCCTGCGGCGGCGGCACTGACTTGCACATTGACAGAACTGCCCTGAAGAGCTGGCGGAATGTTCGCCACGATGGTCACCTGATTGGTGAGGTCGCGTGCCGCACTGGTGAATGCGGACGCCAGTGCGGCGGTGTCGGTGGTGCTGATGACGCGACCTCGCCCAGCCTTGGTTAGTGCACCCAAGGTTGCCAACTGGGTCGGCTCGTTACCGAGGGCAACGGCATCGACGGTGGCGCCGCCCTGCTTAATCGTGGCGACGGCCTGGGCCAACGGGGTGCGGCTGGACGTATCAGCACCATCACTGAACACGATCACTGATCGTGGTCCTTGCGTGCCTGTGGTTCGCAAGCCGAGCAAGGTTCCGTCGTAGAGCGCGGTGGAACCCTTTGCGGTCAAGCTGTCAATGGCACGCTGAATAGTTGGTCGGTCGGTCGTAGGGCGCAAAATCACTCCTGCGTTGTCCGCAAACGCCACCACACCGATGCGTGCAGACTCGGGTGCTGTCGCCACGAATGCTTTGGCGGCGCCTTGTGCTGCTGTCAGTCGTGGCCCCGCCACGCTGCCAGAGACATCCATTGCCAGAACGGCGGTGGGGGCTAGCGAGCCACTAGCTCCAAGGGCGTTGGTGGTGGAGGGAAGGGTCGTGTTGCCCGCTACCACCTTGACGCTGGCCGGGTCGATGCTCTGTCCTGGCGGAAGATTCGTCGCAGCGAAGACGATCGTCAGTGTCGAGCCGGTTGCTTGTGCCGACACGATGCGCCCAGTGGGGCTATCAGGTGCAGCAACGCCGATTCCGTAAGGAAGCAGTACCAGTGCCCACACCATGCTGGTGACGGCCGCCAGCATCAGCAGGAGTCTTAGCGACTTGTTGGCACGGATCAGCGTCACCGAGGGATTGCTCCGGTCGATCACGATCAGCTACCCGAGAGCGGCTCAGGCATAAATAGCCGGTCGGCGACCTGAACACCTTGGGCGATGAGTTTGGTCTCGGCGTACGGCCGCAACCCGGTCGACTTGAGCCGACCCAGTGTTTGCCCGCTTTCGGAGTCAAATCCCATGCCGTGGTCGAAGCGGAAGATGTGCTGCATGGTGATGACATCGCCTTCTAGTCCGACGACCTCACTGATGTCCGTCACGCGTCGTGAGCCATCGCGGAATCGTGACATATGAATCACGATGTCAATGGCGCTGGCGATCTGCTCCCGAACAGCGCGCATGGGTAGGTCCACGCCT
>DPWC01000165.1 GCA_003529305.1 Actinomycetota bacterium | reverse complement strand
CGCCATGCTCACAGTGAGCGCCGCGGATGCACAGTTGTTCGACTCATCCGTCTCGGTGACCTGACTGGTGCTGTCGGCACACGCCAGCACGAAGTAGTTTCCAGCAGCCTGCGTCTTCGAAATCGTCAATTGCCCATTGAGCGTCACGGAGGCGCCTGCGCGGATAGCCGCGGTGTTCACCGACGCGAGCAGGAGATCTGAGCCATCCTTGTTCGTGTCAGTGGACAGGAAGTACTGGAGACTGGTGGCTGGCGTCAGCGCCGCCCCCAAGTTCTGAACGGTTGCTGTCGCGGCGATCGTCCCACCTTGTTCGATGGCTGACACGCCGGTGATGCCAGTCACCGTGAGATCCATACCCGCGGCGTCCTGCGTGACTGTGATGGTCTTGCCCCCGAGGGTGATCGTAGCGGTTCGCTTGTCGGCGAGCGCGTTTGCCGCCACTGAGACAGTCGCCGTGCCGCTGCCAGTACCGCTTGCCGGCACCACTGTCAGCCAGCCGTCGCTGCTCACCGCGTTCCACGTAACGGCGGGGTCCACGTCAACCGTCAGAGAGATGGATGCGGCCGCATATGACGGCTTCCACACGCTCCAAAAGTTCTTCAGGATGTTGGATTTGAACTTTCCAACGTTGGCCTGGATGCGGTCCGTCCCGACGTTGCCACTGCCGTTGTAGGTCCACTTCACCGTGCCCTTGGAGTCAGAGACGCACGAGATGGGGATACATGCCCCAGAGGCACCTGTATTCGGACCACTCAGGACGGAGAATTGGACGGTGGTAGCTGGGATGGGATCCCCTGTAGCACTCCTCACTCGAGCCACAACGACTCCCGGTGCTGTCGCAACCTTCGTCGTGATGAGGTCCAACGAGTCCAGTGGATTACCCTGCAGCAAGCCCACGGAGGCGAATGTCGCCTCATCGGGCGGCACCAGAGCCGTGGGCGAGAGCATCACAAGGGCCATCGCGGTGGAATCTTCGTCGTACCCTAGACCGCAGCAGGAGAACTGCATCGCCCAGTGTCCGTCTGCGTTCTGATTGGTGAGGAACCAGTCAACGTACTCTGCATACCAGTCACCCGCCGGAATCGGACCCGGACCAGCGACACGAGTCGAGCCAGGCAGCGTCGCGACGGCGTAGAGTTTCAACGCCTTGAAGACGTTGAACATGGGATAGGCACAGCCGACGCCGCCAACGCCGCCACACGCCCAGTTGTCGCCGCTGTAATCCCCCGTCGGCCACCGCCGGCTAATCGCATCGATAGCGGCCTTGACACTTGCGGTCGTTGCACTCTTGCCCGCGTAGAACAGCCCTTGCATGCCGATGGCGGTCTTGGCGAGATTGGGCCCGTCCGCTTGGGCCCGGTTCCCATCGGCTGAGTAGTCGAACGTCCCATCGACCCCCAGGTCGGTGCTCGAGTTCAAGCCATCCGGCAAGGCATAGGTGGAGAACTCCGGTTTGACGAATGACGGCACCGTGATCCCAGAGGAACCGGCATCCAGCATGGCCAGTAGATTCCAGCCGACCGCCGAACCATCAGAGTTATCGCAGTTGCTGTCGACCAGGCCGTAGGTCCAGCCTCCCCGGCCGGTGCAGTTAGCGTCGCCATCGATCTGGCCCCAGGCGATGCTGTTGACGACCCGCTGCAGGATCTCACGGTAGCTCTTGCCGTTGACTGGACCGAAGTTGCCAGCCGTCCTGGTGCCGGCGCCACTGGCCGCCAGTGCAAGCGAAATCGTCGCGTCCGAGTAACCCTGATCCCCCTGGTCGTTGTCGTACCCAACGCAGGGAGCGGCTTCGACACCGGCTCCCGCACACGGGTCGTGCCCCCCGTACTGCACAGCGAGCGTGCGGGTCTGGAGGTGCGAGAACAGGTAATTGATGCCACGCTGGACGATGTATTTCTGGTAAATACCCGTGGCGGCGGCGTTACTGTTCGGCAGGCGGTAGCCGTTGTTCTGGAAGCTGAGTACCACGAAGGACGCGACCGTCACGTCGTGGTCGGTGGGCCAGTTCGTAGTCTGCCCATTGGGAAAATTGGATGCCCGATCGGCCTGCGCGACCCAGAGGAACCGCAGACCATTCTCGATGGCGCGGTTCACGTTGAGGTTGCGCAGGTTGTACGCTGTCATGAGTGCGCTGTCGTACACGCTTAGTTTTACGGTGGCCGACTCTGCCCCCATCGTCAGCGTCGCGGTGAACGTCCCGCTCGTCGCGTAGGTATGGTTGTAGGCGATGTACGACTGGTCCGTGACCATCCCGGACTCCATCGATCCGTCGCCGAAATCCAGGGTGAAGGAGGTGCCGTTGCTCTGAGTCGTCACACCCCAGACCACCTCTGACGTCCCCATCAACAAGTCTCGGTCCGGCATCAGCAAGGTCTCTGCCGATGCGGGACTACTCGCTCCCCAGATGGCGAAACCTAGCAGAGCACACAAACGGGCGATGTTGGATGGCCTCACTGCTACTCCTGTCTCATGGCGATGGGTGGCCATAGATTCGCCACCCGCAATGAGACCTGATGATCTTCTGTACTGATGAGAATAGGAATCAGGTAAACACCCGGAACTTGGGTCCTCGTAGCCTGGCTGCGGCCTTAATGTGCGGACTCGTTACTGCCGTCGAAGCAGATCACGGCGTCGCCAACGGAGATGCTGGTGCCGACGAGGGAACTCTGGGTAACCGGCCCATCCAGACACCTTGCATCGGGGAGTACCATTCCAGCGACGTGATCTTCGGAGCGGGCCCGCTCCGGAGAACCGCCATCCGGTCGATCGGCCGCAGGCGCCGGACCCAGATGCCGAGGGCGTCGTCGGACACCCCACGCCGCTGAATTTCCCGAAGCTCGGAAAGGTCCCGGTCGGGTAACAGCGCCGGTTCGAACCCCACCTCGAATCGATAATCCATCTGGGGATTGAGGTAGACACCCAGATAGAAGATGTTCATGTCGGTGTTGTAGAGCACCCCGCCCCGGTCTGGAAGCCACGTTCGGTTCTGCGGGGCGTAGATGGGAGCATAGAGGCGCCAGAGCTCATTCGACCACCGGCGGCCGTGGTCGGCACTGACGGCCAAAGTCAAGGCGAAGGCCACGACCGCCGTTGCAACGACCCTCGCAGCCCTCGAGTACGCACGACCAGCGACAAGCGAGGTTTCCAGCAGGTCCGCAAGGCAGAAGACCGCTGCAGGAAGCCCCCAGTCAAACCAGAAGCGCTGGCTCGAGAGTCCCAGCAGCCAGCCGATCGCGGCCAGCCAGGCGACCGGATTACGAGCCCAGGCCCCCAAGTCGCGGTGTCGTCCAGCGGCGGCCACGATGAGTCCCACGCACACTAGGAACTGAAGGCTGCCGCTGGATGGCTGGAACTCTCCCACGAGCAGATAGGATGGCCACCCCCCACCAGCTGCGCGCACAGCGTGCACAGCACCCTGCCAGAGAAACTGGATGGGATGTCCGGAAAGGGCGGCGCCAGCCACCATCCCTGCAGCAGTCAGCACGGCAAGCCGGATCGCGCCCCTCC
>DPWC01000049.1 GCA_003529305.1 Actinomycetota bacterium | reverse complement strand
CGCCCGCAGTTCTACTTCCGCACCACGGATGTCACCGGTGTGGTCGAACTGCCCGCGGGCAAGGACATGGTCATGCCAGGAGACGACACCGAGATGAAGGTGACGCTCATCCAGCCGATCGCCATGGAAGAGGGTCTGCGCTTCGCCATTCGCGAAGGTGGCCGCACCGTGGGCGCTGGTCGAGTGACCAAGATCCACAAGTAAGACCCCCGTGCGGTGCCCCGGGGCGCCAGTCCGTCAGGACCGGCGCCCCGGGCCCCACAGGAACTGAGCACTACAGGAACCGAGCACGACAGATAGACCAGCACCACCTGCAACAAGCCGATCCACCCCGGATCGGAACGACGAGCGTGAGGAAAGCAAGCCACCATGGCGGGACAGAAGATCCGCATCAGGCTGAAGGCCTACGACCACGAGGTCATCGATTCGTCGGCGCGAAAGATCGTCGACACGGTGACGCGTACCGGTGCCAAGGTCGCCGGCCCTGTGCCGCTGCCCACGGAGAAGAATGTTTTCTGCGTGATCCGCTCGCCGCACAAGTACAAGGACAGCCGGGAGCACTTTGAGATGCGCACGCACAAGCGCCTCATCGACATCCTGGACCCGACGCCGAAGACGGTCGACTCGCTCATGCGTCTTGACCTTCCGGCCGGTGTCGACATCGAGATCAAGCTCTAAGGACACAGGCGATGACAAAGCAGGTCAAGGGAGTGCTGGGCACCAAGCTCGGCATGACCCAGGTGTGGGACGAGAACAACAAGGTCGTCCCGGTCACCGTCCTCCAGGCGGGCCCGTGCGTCGTGACGCAGGTGCGCACCGAGGAGACTGACGGCTACTCCGCCGTGCAGTTGGGCTTTGGTGCCGTGGACCCGCGGCGCGTGACCAAGCCAGCGGCTGGCCACTTTGCCAAGGCTGGCGTCACGCCGCGTCGTTACTTGGTGGAGCTGCGCACGGACGATGCTGCGGACTACGCCTTGGGCCAGGAAGTCACCGCTGAGGTGTTTGAAGCCGGTCAGCGCGTGGATGTCACGGGCACGACCAAGGGCAAGGGTTTCGCCGGTGTGATGAAGCGCCACGGCTTTGCCGGTGTCAGCTCGTCGCACGGTGCGCACCGCAACCACCGCAAGCCAGGTTCGATCGGCGCGTGCGCCACACCGGGTCGCGTCTTTAAGGGCCTGCGCATGGCAGGCCGCATGGGTTCGCAGCGTCAGACCACTTTGGGACTGACCGTGCACTCGGTGGATGTCGAAAAGGGACTGGTCTTGGTCAAGGGCGCAGTGCCCGGTCCCAAGGGCGGCCTTGTCGTGATTCGCGACGCAGTCAAGGGGAGCGCCCGATGAGCACTGTGGACATTCGCACCCCTGAGGGTGGCACGGCCGGAACGGCTGAACTGCCCGATGACATCTTTGATGTGCAGGTCAACATTCCGCTGATCCACCAAGTGGTCGTGGCGCAGTTGGCGGCCGCCCGACAGGGCACTCACTCCACCAAGACGCGTGGCGAGGTCCGCGGTGGTGGCAAGAAGCCGTACGCCCAGAAGGGCACCGGTCGTGCTCGCCAGGGTTCGATTCGTGCACCCCAGTACAACGGTGGTGGCACGGTGCACGGACCTCAGCCGCGTGACTACAGCCAGCGCACGCCGAAGAAGATGAAGGCGGCAGCGCTGCGCGGAGCATTGTCCGATCGCGCACGCGGCGGCAATGTTCATGTGCTCAGTTCAGTGATCGCTGGCGACGACCCGTCCACCAAGCAGGCACTGGCCGCCTTGGGTTCGTTGGCCGAGGGCAAGCTGCTGATCGTCTTGGATCGCACCGAGGAAACCTCGTGGCTGTCGTTGCGCAATGTGCCGACCATCCACCTGGTGACCCCGGACCAGCTGAACACCTACGACGTGCTGATCAGTGACGATGTGGTCTTCACCGAATCCTCACTGGCGACCTTCCTTGACGGTGCTCCGCGCGGAAAGTCGATCAAGGCTGTTGCCTCGGAGTCCGAGGCCGGCGCTGAGGAGAGCCAGTCATGAGAATCACTGACCCCCGCGACATCTTGCTGGCCCCTGTGGTCTCAGAAAAGAGCACCGGCCTGCTGGACGAGAACAAGTACACCTTCCTTGTTGACCCACGGGCCAACAAGACCCAAATCAAGATCGCTGTCGAAGAAGTATTCGGCGTCACCGTCGAGGCAGTCAACACGATCAACCGTCAGGGCAAGCGAATGCGCACGCGCACCGGCTTCGGCCGTCGAGCGGCGACCAAGCGAGCCATTGTGAGCGTCAAGGCCGGACAGCGCATCGACATCTTCGGAGGACCGGTCTCGTAAGCCTGAGGGCTGACACGACCGTTCACGAGGACTTAGAGGGAAGAAGCCATGGGAATCCGTAAGTACAAGCCGACAACGCCGGGCCGTCGTGGTTCGAGCGTGGCCGACTTCGTCGAGATCACGCGCTCGGAGCCCGAGAAGTCCTTGGTGCGCCCTCTGCACAGCAAGGGTGGTCGCAACAACACGGGTCGGATCACCACCCGTCACCAAGGTGGCGGTCACAAGCGCGCCTACCGTGTTATCGACTTCCGCCGCGCGGACAAGGACGGTGTGCCCGCCAAGGTGGCGCACATCGAGTACGACCCCAACCGCACGGCCCGCATTGCTCTGCTGCACTACGCCGACGGTGACAAGCGCTACATCTTGGCGCCCAACGGCATCAAGCAGGGTGACCGCATTGAGGCTGGTCCCACGGCCGACATCAAGCCAGGCAACAACCTGCCGCTGCGCAACATTCCGGTGGGCTCCGTGGTGCACGCCATTGAGCTTCGTCCTGGCGGTGGCGCGAAGTTGGCGCGCTCGGCCGGCACCAGCGTGCAGCTGGTTGCCAAGGAAGGTCGTTTCGCCCAGCTGCGACTGCCCTCGGGTGAGATCCGCAATGTTGATGTGCGCAACCGCGCCACAGTGGGCGAAGTCGGCAACGCCGAGCAGTCCAACATCAACTGGGGTAAGGCCGGTCGAATGCGCTGGAAGGGCCGTCGTCCCACGGTGCGCGGTGTGGCCATGAACCCGGTGGACCACCCGCACGGTGGTGGAGAAGGCAAGACCTCCGGTGGTCGTCATCCAGTGACGCCTTGGGGTCAGCCGGAAGGCCGTACCCGTAAGAAGAACAAGGCCAGTGACAAGTACATCGTCCGTCGCCGCAAGTCGAACAAGAAGCGCTAGGAGTAGCCCGGCATGCCTCGCAGCCTGAAGAAGGGTCCGTTCGTCGACGACCACCTGATCAAGAAGGTGGACGCGCAGAACGAGGCTGGCACCAAGAATGTCATCAAGACCTGGTCACGCCGGTCGATGATCGTTCCCGCCATGCTCGGTCACACCTTGGCTGTGCACGACGGCCGCAAGCATGTGCCGGTGTTCGTCACTGAAGCGATGGTCGGGCACAAGCTTGGCGAGTTCGCTCCCACCCGCACCTTCCGCGGCCATGTCAAAGACGACCGCAAGGCAAAGCGCCGCTGACGCGGCACCACCGACCCCACCAGTAGAGCCACGAGTCAAGGAGAACAACGATGCAAGCCAGGGCCCAAGCGCGGTATGTCCGCGTCACGCCCATGAAGGCACGCCGGGTCATTGACCTGATCCGTGGCCTTCCGGCGGCCGACGCTGCTGCTGTTCTGCGGTTCGCACCGCAGGCGGCCAGCGAGCCCGTGGGCAAAGTGTTGGCCAGTGCCGTGGCGAATGCTGAGAACAACATGCGCCTGAACCCGGCGACGCTGATCGTCACCGAGGCGTATGTCGACGAAGGCCCCACCATGAAGCGCTTCCGTCCTCGTGCACAGGGCCGCGCCTACCGCATCCGCAAGCGCACGAGCCACATCACCATCGTCGTCGAGTCAGTGTCGCCGACCGCCTCGAAGGGCAGGGCCAACTAGTGGGACAGAAGGTCAACCCGCACGGTTTCCGACTCGGCATCACCTCCGAGTATCGGTCCCGGTGGTTCGCCGACAGCCAGGCCAAGGGTCAGCGTTACCGCGACTACATCGATGAGGATGTCAAGATCCGCGAGCTCATGACTAGGGGCATGGAGCGCGCAGGTATCGCCCGCGTGGAGATCGAGCGCGCTTCGCGCGATCGCGTTCGCGTGGACATTCACACGGCCCGCCCCGGCATCGTGATCGGCCGTCGTGGCGCCGAGGCCGACCGCATCCGCGGCGACTTGGAGAAGCTCACTGGCAAGCAAGTGCAGCTGAACATCCTTGAGGTCAAGAACCCTGAGGTTGATGCCCAGTTGGTCGCACAGGGTGTGGCGGAGCAGTTGAGCAGCCGAGTGTCGTTCCGTCGGGCGATGCGCAAGTCGATGCAGTCCACAATGAAGGCCGGTGCCAAGGGCATCCGCGTTCAGGTCTCGGGCCGCCTTGGTGGCGCGGAAATGAGTCGCTCCGAGTTCTACCGCGATGGTCGGGTGCCGCTGCACACGCTGCGTGCCGACATTGACTACGGCTTCTATGAGGCTCGCACCACCTTCGGTCGCATCGGCGTGAAGGTCTGGATCTACCGAGGCGATCTGCTCGGCGGTCGTGCTGAGCGTGCGCAACGCGATGCTCTGGAGCGCGCTGCTGGTCGTCGTCCTGGTGCCGCTGGCCCGCGCGGTCCGCGTGCGGCTCGCCCTGAGAGCGAGCCGGTGGCCGTGGCCGCCTCCGAATCCCCAGCACCGGCTTCCGCTGATGCTGCTCCGACCACCACTGAGGGGGTCTGACCATGTTGATCCCACGCAAGGTCAAGTACCGCAAGCAGCACCGGCCCACCCGTAGTGGTGCGGCCACTGGTGGTACTCGCGTTGTGTTCGGCGAATGGGGCATTCAAGCCCTCGAGCCGGCGTATGTGACAAACCGGCAGATTGAGGCTGCGCGTATTGCCATCACTCGACACATTCGTCGCGGCGGCAAGGTGTGGATCAACATCTTCCCCGACCGCCCGTTGACCAAGAAGCCGGCCGAAACGCGCATGGGTTCTGGTAAGGGTTCGCCGGAATGGTGGGTGGCCAACATCAAGCCCGGCCGCGTGCTGTTTGAGCTGACCTTCCCGAACGAGAAGGTTGCCAAGGAGGCGCTGATGCGCGCAGTGCACAAGCTGCCGATGAAGTGCCGGATTATCCGTCGCGAAGTGGGTGAGGCGTGATGGCTATCGGCACTGACATCAACGAGATCCGTGGCATGGATGACGAGTCGCTGGTTGACCGTCTGCGCGAGTCCAAGGAAGAGCTGTTCAACCTGCGCTTCCAGGCAGCGACCGGACAGCTGGAGAGCCACGGCCGACTGCGTGCGGTCAAGCGCGACATCGCCCGGATCTACACCATCATGCGCGAGCGCGAGCTCGGCATCACCACCTACCAGGGAGGTGCCGCGTGAGCGAGCAGAACTCTGTTGAGCGGGCTGACCGAAAGGTTCGTGAAGGCCTTGTGGTGAGCAACAAGATGGACAAGACCGTCGTCGTGGCCGTCGAGGACCGCTTCAAGCACGCCATTTACGGCAAGGTCGTGCGACGCACGAACAAGCTGAAGGCGCATGACGAGGCCAACGATGCTGGCATCGGTGACCGCGTTCTCATCATGGAGACCCGACCGCTCTCGGCGACCAAGCGCTGGCGCGTGGTCGAGATCCTCGAGCGAGCTAAGTAGCCCACCCGTCCGTTCCGCCAGGCCCCTCACGGGAACCGGCAGACAACCCAGGAGTAATCGTGATCCAGCAGGAGTCGCGGCTTCGAGTCGCCGACAACACCGGTGCCAAGGAGATCTTGTGCATCCGTGTGCTCGGCGGTTCCGGTCGGCGCTATGCCGGCATCGGTGATGTCATCGTTGCCACCGTCAAGGACGCCATTCCCGGCGGCAATGTGAAGAAGGGCGATGTCGTCAAAGCAGTCGTCGTTCGCACCTCCAAGGAGCGTCGCCGTCCGGACGGCTCGTACATCAAGTTCGACGAGAACGCGGCCGTCATCCTCAAGGGTGATGGCGAGCCTCGCGGCACTCGCATCTTCGGTCCGGTGGGCCGCGAGCTGCGTGACAAGAAGTTCATGAAGATCATTTCGCTGGCTCCGGAGGTGCTCTGAGATGCATGTGAAGAAGGGCGACCTCGTTCAAGTCATCGCTGGGCGCGACAAGGGCTTGCAGGGCAAGGTCATTGCGGTGTTCCCCGAGCGCGACCGCATCGTCGTCGAGGGTGTTAACCGCGTGACTCGGCACACCAAGGTCGAGCAGACCCAGTTCGGTGCCAAGCAGGGCGGCATCGTCAACACCGAGTCAACGATCCATGTCAGCAATGTGATGCTCGTGGACCCGGAGACTAAGAAGCCGACTCGCGTGGGTTACCGCAAAGAGACGGTGGAGACCGCTAACGGCGGCACCAAGCAGCGCAGTGTGCGCATCTCTAAGCGCACGGGTAAGGACATCTGATGGCTGACACAACAACGCGGCCGCGGTTGAAGCAGCGTTACCGCGACGAGATCGCCCCCGCTATGCGCGAGGAGTTCTCGTACTCCAACCACATGCAGATCCCCACTGTTGCCAAGATCGTTGTCAATATGGGTGTGGGTGAAGCGGCTCGCGACTCCAAGCTCATCGACGGAGCCATCCGCGACCTCACCTTGATCACGGGGCAAAAGCCGGCCGTCAACCGTGCTCGCAAGTCCATCGCGCAGTTCAAGCTGCGTGAGGGAATGCCCATCGGCGCCCATGTCACCTTGCGCGGCGATCGCATGTGGGAGTTCCTCGATCGCCTGCTGTCGGTGGCCCTGCCGCGTATCCGTGACTTCCGTGGGTTGTCGCCTCGTCAATTTGACGGTCGTGGCAACTACACCTTCGGCCTCAATGAGCAGTCGATGTTCCACGAGATCAACCAGGACACCATCGACCGCGTCCGAGGAATGGACATCACCGTCGTGACCACGGCGGGCAGCGACGACGAGGGCCGGGCGCTCCTGCGCCTTCTGGGCTTCCCCTTCAAGGAGAACTGAGATGGCGAAGAAGGCACTGGTCAACAAGGCGAACGCCAAGCCAAAGTTCGCCGTTCGTGGATACACCCGGTGCAGCAAGTGCGGTCGTCCGCACTCGGTGTACCGCAAGTTTGGGCTCTGCCGGATCTGCCTTCGCGAGATGGCACACCGTGGAGAGCTACCTGGCATCACCAAGAGCAGCTGGTAGCAATCACTACGCCGAAGGTCCCTGAGGGGAAACCGCGGCGGGAAGGGCCTCAGGCCACACCATGACAATGACCGACCCGATCGCCGACATGCTCACGCGGGTGCGTAACGCGAACACCGCGTACCACGACTCCGTGGTCATGCCGTCGAGCAACATCAAGACACATGTCGCCGAGATCTTGAAGCGCGAGGGCTACATCGCAGACTTCAGCGTTGCGGACAACGACAACGGCGTTGGCCGTACTTTGACCTTGAGTTTGAAGTACGGTCCCAACCGCGAGCGTTCTATCGCCGGCATCAAGCGCGTCTCAAAGCCCGGGCTTCGGGTGTACGCCAAGTCCACTGCGCTGCCCAAGGTCCTCGGCGGCCTGGGTATCGCGATCATCTCGACCTCGTCGGGTCTGCTCACAGACCGACAGGCCGCCAAGCAGGGTGTAGGTGGGGAAGTCCTCGCCTACGT
>DPWC01000181.1 GCA_003529305.1 Actinomycetota bacterium | reverse complement strand
TAGCACCTCAAGCTAGCGCGTCTACCTATTCCGCCACCCGGACGATGAGCGCCATTGGGGGTGGCGCGCGCGAAGGCTATCAAAGCGGACGCGAACGCTCTGGCACACACTTCTGCGCCATCACCGGGCAGGATGGGGCCGTGAGCATCACCGATGACACTGTCGTGGAGCATCTTCGTGCTCTGATCCAATGCGCGTCGGTCAATCACAGTGATGGTTCTGGGCCAGGGGAGCGCAAAGCCGCCGAGTATGTCGCTGCGGTCCTGAGTCCACTAGGGGCTGGGCCGCAGGTCGTGGAATCTGCTCCTGGCCGCGCCAATGTGCTGGCGCGATTGGCGGGCTCAGATGCCTCGAGGCCACCGTTACTGGTCCACGCTCACCTGGATGTCGTGCCAGCCGACGCCCACGACTGGCGCTTTGATCCCTTCGCCGCCGAGGTACACGACGACTATGTGTGGGGGCGTGGAGCGGTCGACATGCTCGACACGAACGCCATGATCCTTACTGCGCTCCAACGATTGCATGCCAGCGGCCGCCAACCACAGCGCGACATCGTGCTGGCCTTCACCGCTGACGAAGAGGCTGGCGGTACTAAGGGTGCCCATTGGCTCGTGCGCCACCAGCGCGATCACTTCGAGGGGTGCACCGAGGCCATCGGCGAGGTTGGCGGGTTCTCCATCACCGTGGCGCAGCAGCGGTTGTATCTCATCGAAACGGCGGAGAAGGGCATCGCGTGGTTGCGACTGAAGGCCCGCGGTACCGCCGGGCACGGCTCGTTGCGGACATCCGACAACGCGGTGGTCCATCTAGCGCAGGCTTTGGCTCGCATCGGCACCCACCAATGGCCGGTGCAACTGTCTGCGCCCGTCAATGCACTGTTAACCGAATGCGCAGAGATTCTCGATCTGCCATTCGATCCCCAGGGTCCGGAAGCGGTAGCGCAGGCCGAGGCCGTCGTCACCGCGCTGGGGGACATCGGCCGGATGATCGCTCCCACGCTGCGGCACAACGCCAACCCCACCATGGTGGATGCTGGCTACAAGATCAATGTCGTGCCGGGGCAGGCGCAAGCCCAGGTTGATGGCCGGTTCTTGCCGGGCGGTCGTGAGGAGTTCCTCTCAGTTCTGCACGAACTGGCCGGACCCCATGTGGAGATTGAGCATGTACACGACGACATCGCACTAGAGACGGATTTCTCCGGCGATCTCGTGACGGCGATCCGCCAGAGCCTGCTGGCCCATGACCCCACCGCTCGTGTGGTGCCCTACATGCTTAGCGGTGGCACTGATGGCAAAGCCTTCTCCATGCTGGGGATGAAGTGTGTGGGCTTCTCGCCGTTGCAGCTGCCGGCGAATCTTGATTTTGCCGCCCTGTTCCATGGGGTCGATGAACGAGTGCCGATTTCGGCCTTGCAGTTCGGCACCGATGTGTTGGAGGACTTTCTGCTGCGGTGCTGACCGCGCATGGTCTGATCGCTAGGCGGTACGAGCGACCTTCATGATGCGTCGACGAAGCCACACCCGTCGGTGGCCATCGGGATACAACACCAGTCTGGCCAACTCCCAATGACCGTATTCGGCCTGCTCGGCGAGCAATCGCACCAACGCCCCGCGCGAGATCTCTCGCGATACCCGCACTTCACGCAACTCAAACTTCATTGCGGCGTCAGTGCGGGCCTCCAGCGAGCGCATCAGCGATAAGCCTTCTCGGGGTAGGCCATCGATGGGGCAGAGACCTCGTCGAGCACATCGGCGATCTCCTGCGGCAAGGTCAACTGCTCAACACCCAGTGCCTGTTCCAATTGAGCGGAAGTGCGCGCTCCAACAATCGGGGCCACCACACCGCGTCGATCGCGCACCCATGCCAACGCCACCTCCAACGGGGTGCTGCCAAGGCCACGAGCTGCGGTGATCACGGCATCAACAATGCCGTTGGATCGCTGATCCAGGAAGGGGGCCACGAACCCACCGAAGTGTGCCGACGCGCCACGGGAGTCCGCTGGGGTGCCGTCGCGGTACTTACCGGTCAGCACACCGCGTCCCAGGGGTGACCACGGCAAGATGCCCATCCCGAACGCCTCGGCCGCCGGAACGACCTCGCGTTCGATCCCGCGGTTAAGCAGTGAGTACTCCATCTGCGTGGTCGATAACGGAGCGCGGCCGGGCAGGGCCGACTGCCAGGTGGCGGCCCGGGCCGTCTGCCACCCCGAGTAGTTCGAGATCCCGACATAGCGAACCTTGCCTGAGCGCACTGCGTCATCCAAAGTCGCCAGAGTCTCATCGATCGGTGTCGTGGAATCCCAGGCGTGCATCTGCCACAAGTCGATGTAGTCGGTTTGAAGTCGCTGCAAGGAGGCATCCAATGCCTTCATCAGATGCGCGCGGCTGGCGTCCCGTCGGCGCTCCCCGCCATCGACGACACTGACTGCCTTGGTGGCCACAATCACCAGATCACGCGACCTAGTCTCCCGCAAAATCTCACCGAGCAACTTCTCGGAGTCGCCATCGCCATACACATCAGCGGTGTCGATGAAATCCCCACCGGCCTCGCGAAACGCGGCGTACTGGCCTCGCGCTTCATGCTCATCGGTGTCTCGGGCCCAGGTCATGGTGCCCAGACACAGACGAGAAACGGTCAGGCCGGAGCGACCCAAGGCGCGTCTTTGCATAAGCCCACGCTAATAGGGCGGGTGGCTGGGCGGGGCAGCGGCGCGCGGCCAGTAGGTTGCGCGTCGTGACCTATTTCCAGTCGGTGTTGCTCGGCGTTTTGCAAGGTCTCACCGAATTCCTGCCGATCTCCAGCAGTGCGCATCTGGCGATTGCCCCCCAGTTATTTCACCTTCCCGATCCTGGGGCGTCCTTCACCGCTGTCAGTCAAATCGGCACTGAACTGGCCGTCATCGTCTACTTCCGGCGCGATATCGCACGGATCGCAGTGGCGTGGGTCCGCGCGTTGTTTCGTTCCGAGCACCGCTCAGACCCCGATGCCCGACTGGGCTGGTACATCATCATCGGCACTGTGCCCATCGCGGTGGCTGGAGTCCTCCTGCAGGACACCATCAAGACAGCGTTTCGCAGTCTGGGTCTGATCGCCGCCATGCTCATCGTCTTCGGCCTGATCCTGGGGATTGCCGATCGGGTGGGCACTGGCCGCAAAGTGCAAGATGATTTGACGGTCAAGGACGCTGTCCTCTACGGACTGGCACAAATGTTGGCCCTCATACCCGGGGTGTCGCGATCTGGCGCCACGATCAGTGCTGGGCTCTTCTTGGGCTACCGCCGAGACATCGCCACGCGGGTGGCATTTTTGCTAGCCATACCCGCAGTTTTAGCGTCGGGAATATTCGAATTAAAGGACGCCTCCTTCGTTGAGCAGCCCGGCCTGCTCGGCAAAGCGATCGTGGCCAGTGTCGTGGCATTTGTCGTGGGATATCTGGTGATCGGTTGGCTGCTGCGCTACCTGCGCACCCGCACCTACCTGCCTTTCGTCATCTACCGAGTTGCGCTGGGTTCTCTGGTCTTGGTGTTGCTCGCTCTCGGCGTGCTGAACCCCACCGTGGGCACCTAGTCTTGGGGTATGGCCACACTGCTGCTGATCCGTCATGCACGCAGTACGGCCAATGCCGGGGGTGTTCTGGCCGGCCGAACGCCCGGCGTCAGTCTCGACGAGCACGGACAAGCCCAAGCTGACGCGCTTGCCGACCGACTGGCCGCCGTACCACTGACAGCCGTGGTCAGCAGTCCGTTGGAGCGATGTCTCGAAACCGCGCAACGCGCCCTGAGTGGAAGCTCCATCACCCCTGTCATTGATGAGCGCCTTACCGAGTGCGGTTACGGTGACTGGACCGGGCGAGAGCTCAAAACCTTGGCCGATGAGCCACTGTGGGGTGTGGTGCAGCATCACCCCAGCGCTGCGGCATTTCCTGGTGACGGCGGTGAATCGCTGCGCGAGATGCAAACGCGTGCCGTCGCGGCCGTGCGCGACTGGAACCAGCGCCTTGGCGATCGTGCGGTGTACGCGATGTTCAGCCATGGCGATGTCATCAAGTCGGTGCTGGCCGATGCACTGGGCTTGCATCTGGACCAGTTCCAGCGGATCGTGGTCAGTCCTGCATCAGTCAGCGTCATCACCTACACACCAGCGCGGCCCTTCGTCCATCGCATGAACGACACCGCCGGCGACCTCTCGATCTTCCAGCCGCCAGCTGAGGAGGGTGACGCCGAATCCAACAACACTCCCGGTTCCTCGGCCGTGCCCTCCAGCGACGCCGTCGTCGGCGGACCGACGAGCTGAGGTTTGCGATGAGCCGCTCCGTCTTCGTCCATGACAACCCTGATCGCTTTGTCGCTGGAACGGTGGGGGAGCCAGGACAGCGGACCTTCTATCTGCAGGCGCGCACCGGCCGGCAGGTGAATTCGGTGGCCTTGGAGAAGTCACAGGTGGAGGCACTGGCCGAACGCATCGGTGACTTGCTCGACGAGGTCGAGCGAATGACCGAAGGCCGCATCGCCACGGGCGTTGGTGGCCAAGCGGAGGATCGCGCTCCTTTGGAGATGCCCATTGACGAGGAGTTCCGGGTCGCTTCCTTAAGCCTGGGGTGGGATGAGGATGCCGAACGGGTGCTTATTGAGGCCAGCGGTCCCGGTGATCAGAGCGACGGCATTGACGGTGACGACAGTGACGACGGTGACGACAGTGTCGACGATTCCTGGCTAACCACCCAAGATGGTGATGACGGTCCCGACACCTTGCGCGTCCAATTGACGCCGCAGCAGGCTAGAGCGTTCTCGATCCGCGCGGCCGCAGTAGTTTCTGCCGGTCGGCCAGCGTGTCCGTTCTGTTCGCTGCCGTTGGACCCAGATGGTCATGTGTGCCCGCGGGCCAATGGTTATCGGCGATAGCCCATGACCGGTCATCGGCCTGCAGATTCCGATGTGGTGGAACTCCTGACCAAAGGTGATCTACGGATAGAAGGCCGACTGAGCGGCGCCTCAAACACCACCTTGTTCTGTGTGGCAGAGGATGACTCTGGTGGTGAGGTGGCCTGCGTTTATAAGCCCGTGCGCGGTGAGCGCCCGCTGTGGGACTTTCCTGATGAAACTCTCGGCCATCGCGAAGTTGCCACCTTTGAACTTCATCAGTGGGCGGCGGCCAGTCTGGGCAGGACCGCGTTGGTGCCCACCACGGTCTGGCGGGCAGATGGCCCGCTCGGCGCGGGTGCCTGCCAGTTATGGATTGAGGTCACCGAGACCAGCTGCGTAGATGTGGTGCCTAGTGGTGAGGTGCCTACGGGCTGGCTCAGTGTGCTCAGGGCCAGCGATGACTATGGGCGGCCCCTCGAACTCGTGCACCGCGATGATCGTCGTCTGCGACTGATGTGTTTGCTCGACGCGGTGACTAACAACTCCGATCGCAAGGGTGGACACATCCTGTGCACCGAAGACGGCGCTATCTACGGCATTGATCATGGTTTGTGTTTCAGTGACGATGACAAATTGCGCACCGTGCTGTGGGGGTGGGCGGGTACTGAACTCACGGAAACCGAAGCCGATCTGTTGCAGGCGATGGTGACAGCACTTGCTGCGGGACCATTGGCCGAGATTTTGGCCGAACATCTCTTTGCTGAAGAGATTGCGGCCACCTCGTATAGAGCACAGCGGTTGCTGCGCCACGGCCAATTCCCCGTGCCCGATGGCCGCTGGCCTGCCATCCCGTGGCCAGCCTTCTAACCCTGTCAACACCGAATCTTTTCGACGACGCCCGATAGGGTCACACGCATGCGTGCCTGGCCGAGCGTGGAGCTTCCGCGACTGCCAAGAGACGCAGGCGAACAGAGCGTTCCCATGCTGTTCAACACGGCCACGGGTCGCAACGAACCCTTGACAGCGCCTCCCGGCCAACCGTGGCGGATGTATGTCTGCGGCATCACTCCGTATGACGCTGCTCATCTGGGCCATGCAATGACCTATGTGACCTTCGATCTGGTGCAACGCCTTGTTCGCGACTGCGGGGTGAGCGTCAGATATGTCCAAAATGTCACGGATGTTGATGATCCACTCCTGGAGCGAGCCCTCATCACCGGCGATCACTGGTCCGATCTTGCCCAGGAGCAGATTGATCGATTCCGGCACGACATGGCCGCCTTGCGGGTACTGCCGCCGGATGAGTTCATCGGCGTCGTGGAATCCATGGAAATGATCGCTGGCCTGGTGGAGCGCCTGCGCGACAGCGGGCTGGCATATCAGGTGGATGATGACTGGTACTTCGACATCGATGCCCAATCGTGGCTAGGACGCGTGAGCCATCTCGCCGTGGACCAAATGCAGGTGCTCTTTGCCGAGCGCGGTGGCGATCCTGCTCGCCCCGGCAAACGCAGTGCGTTGGATCCCCTGCTGTGGCGGGCTCACCGCGAGGGCGAGCCGCAGTGGCCAGCTGCTGTGGGCGCGGGTCGACCGGGTTGGCACATCGGCTGTGTGGCGATCGCGACGAGTGCCTTAGGGGCATCGTTTGATCTGCAAGGGGGAGGCAGCGACCTGGTGTTTCCCCACCATGACATGTGCTCGGCGTTGACACACGGACTTGACGGCCTGCCCTTTGCCAAACACTTCGCTCATGTCGGCATGGTGGCGCTAGACGGGGAGAAGATGAGTAAGTCCAAGGGCAACTTGGAGTTCGTCGGCGCCCTCATGCAGCAAGGCGTGGACGCAATGGCGATTCGCCTGGCTCTTCTTGACCACCACTACCGCAGTGATTGGGAGTGGACAACGCAGGGCATCCAGGCAGCGCAGAGTCGCTGGCATTCGTGGCGCCAGGGCCTATCGCGACGCTTGGGCGCACCTGCTGCGGCGTTTATTGAGCGGATGCGCGTGGCCCTTTATGACGATCTCGATGCGCCCAGGGCCTGCCAGGCCGTTGATGACTGGCTGACCAGTGCCGGCGAGGACGAGCAGGCTCCGGCCGACATGGCAGCAGCCATTGATGCGTTGTTGGGAGTCAGCGACCACTAACGGTGCGTGGATGCAGGAGCATCGGTGAAGCGTCGCGACGGCGCAGAAACCGTCGGTAGTCCTCGGGAGGACTAGGTGTCGCGGTGGCGTAGGTAGCGCTGAAACTCGCGGGCGATGGATTCGCCCGATGCTTCGGGCAACTCGGCAGCGTCCTGAGCCTCTTCGAGCTGGCGGACATACTCCGCCACTTCGTCGTCTTCGGCCGCTAGGTCCTCAGCTCCGCGCTGCCAGGCTCGCGCCTTCTCTTCCAGATCGCCCAGGGGCACGGTGATGTCCACCAGATCCTCGACGGTGGACAGCAGAGCCAAGGTGGCTTTCGGGCATGGTGGCTCGGCCGCGTAATACGGCACGGCGGCCCACAACGACAACGCGTGGAATCCTGCGCGCTGGGCAGCGTTTTGCAGCACCCCCACAATCCCCGTGGGCCCCTCGTAGGCCGTGGGGTCGAAGCCGTATTCCTCGGCAAGGTCAGGGTCGCTGGCAAACCCGGTGATGGGCACAGGACGAGTGTGCGGAGTTGCCGCCAAGAGCGCGCCGAGAGCAATGATCGTCTCGCAACCCAGTTCAGCAGCAAGCCCGAGAATCTCACTGCTGAAAGTGCGCCAGCGCATACTTGGCTCGATGCCTTGCACCAGCAGCATGTCGTGCGAACTGTCCGGCAATTCGACGGCGCTGATTCGCGTCGTTGGCCAGCTGATGGAGCGCACACCCTGAGACTCGATCCGAATGATGGGCCGGTTCACCTGAAAGTCGTAGTAGGCCTCGGGATCGAGTTCGGCCACAGTGCGAGCCCGCCATTCGCGTGCCAGGTGACTGACCACTGCGGTTGCAGATCCTGCACCGTCGTTCCAGCCTTCGAAGGCCGCGATGAGCACGGGATCACGCAGAGTGGGCAGTGGCCCGAAAACCTCCATGTTCTCTCCCTCGCTCGCATTGGCCTCGATCGGCGGTGCTTGACCTTCACCCTAGGGGCAAAGTGCGATCTAGCCGCGGAGAGTCGCCATCAGGCCAACTGCACCATGGGCAGCGCCGGCGGCTCTCCGCCGAATGCGGGGCAGAGGGGCTGGAAGTCGCACCAATCGCAGAGCCGACTCGGGGCCGGCTCGAAAGTCTGGCTGCGCACCGCCTCGGTGATCTGGTCCCACAGGTTCAGGATCCTGCCTTCCACGGCTTCGAGGTCAGCGGAAGTGGGTTCATCGATGACGCTTCGGCCATCGCCGAGGTAGAGAAGTTTCAACTGCTTCGGAATCGTGCCGTCTCGACGCCAGAGCACGAGAGCGTAAAAGCGCATCTGGAAGAGGTTGGAGTTCTCAAAACGGGGGTTGGGCGACTTACCGGTCTTGTAGTCCACGATGCGCACGAGCCCTTCGGGGGACACATCGAGGCGATCGATGAACCCGCGGATGGATAGTCCTGTGGGCAGGGTGTGCTGGACGAACTGCTCGCGACCTGCAGGCTGGAGGCGTTGGGGATCTTCCATCTGGAAGTAGGTGCCGATCAGGTTCTGGGCGTTGGCGATCCACTGCTCGCGTTCACCATCTGCCACCACGACCGCATCACCTGGCTGCCGCTGCAGATGGAGGTCCCAGGCCGGCTCCACCATGTCGCGGGCGGTCACCTCGGTGCGCTCATGGATCGGCAGATCGTAGAGGTGTTCCAGAACGCTGTGCACCAAAGTTCCACGCACTGCGGCTGCTGACGGAGCGGTGGGCAACTGGTCAATGACTCTCAGGCGAAACAGCAGCGGGCAGCGCTGAAAGTCCGCAGCCCGCGACGGCGAGAGCTTCGCCTCCAGAATCACCGGGTCCGTTGTCACCTCGCCACGCTAGCGCGACCCACCTACAGTGGTTGCGTGATCGGTTCTTCGGTCCGTTTGGGCAGCATCTGGGGCGTGCCCATCGTGCTGTCCGGGTCGTGGTTTCTCGTGGCGGCCTTGATCACCGTCACCTTCGCCCCGTCTGTGGAAAGCCGTGTTCCCGGGATTGGCATCGGCGCGTATCCCGTGGCCTTCATCTTCGCGGTCTTGCTGTACGCCTCGGTGTTTGTTCATGAGTTGGGTCATGTGGTGGTCGCCCGCCTCTTTGGATTACCGGTGGGCTCGATCACCTTGTCTGTCTTTGGTGGCATGTCCGAGATCCAGCAGGAACCGCAGACGCCCTGGCGCGAATTCGCTGTGTCCGCGATCGGTCCCATCGTCTCGTTACTACTGGGTGCCCTCGGCGTGGTGACTTTGCGCACGATGGCCTTGACAGGAGTTGTCAGCGTCTTGGTTCTGCAAGTCACCATCGCAAACCTGTTTGTCGGCGCCTTCAACTTATTGCCGGGTTTGCCCTTGGACGGCGGCCGGATCCTGCGTGCAGCGGTGTGGGGAATTGGCCGTCAACGCCGACGGGCCACGGTCGTTGCTGCCTGGGCGGGCCGTGTTGTGGCCGGTCTTGCCGTGGCGTTGCCGTTCATCACAGCGGCTCTGCGCGGCGGCGAACCCGATGTGGTCTCCGTCGTTTGGGCCGCCTTCATTGGGGCCCTGCTGTGGAACGCTGCCGGTGCCTCACTGGCGGCCCTTCGTCGTGAAGAAGTGCTGCCGATGATCACCGTCGATCGCTTCGTGCGTCCGTGTGTGGTCGTGCCGCCACGGACGCCATTGGCGCAGGCATTGGAATTGCTGAGTCGTGAGAGTGCAGGCGGAATTGTGGTTAGTAACGCTCGTGGTGAGCCGGTCGGTGTGGTCAGTGAAGCAGCGGTGGCAGCCGTCCCGCTGCAACGACGGCCATGGGTTGATACCGAGTCGGTGATGCGGACGCTGACTGAGCAGGGTCGGCTCGTCGAGACCCTCTCTGGGGAGGAGCTCCTGCAGGCTTTGCAGTGGGGCAGTGACGTCGAATATCTCGTGCTCACCACCACCGGCGATATTCGCGGAGTGATCAGTGGCCGAGACATCGCCGCCGCCCTGTCACATAAGACCGGATCTCTGGCTCGCTAACCTGCGGGTTATGTCGCGCTCGAAGACCTCACGCCAGAGCGTCACGATCCCGGCCGGCTCGGGCAAGCCTTTCGTGGAAGGAGAGGCGGTCCAGCTCACCGATGATCGAGGTCGTCGACACACCATCGTGCTGACTGCCGGGATGACCTTCCACACGCATCGTGGAGCGATTTCGCACGACGCGGTCATGGGTCAGCTTGAAGGCGTCGTCGTGGAATCAGATCGCCGGGTGCCCTACTTGGTATTGCGGCCGCTGCTGTCCGACACAGTGTTGTCGATGCCTCGCGGAGCCACCGTTATCTACCCCAAGGATGCTGCGGCGATTGTGGGACTGGCCGACATCTACCCCGGTGCACGAGTCCTCGAGGCCGGTGCAGGTAGCGGTGCGCTGACTTGTTCACTGCTGCGCGCGGTTGGTCCGTCTGGTCAGGTGTTCTCCTTTGAGCGGCGCGAAGACTTTGCGGAGGTCGCTATCGACAATGTCTCGCGAGTCTTCGGTGAGGTCCCTGTGCAATGGGCACTGACTGTGGGCGACTTGGTCGAGTCATTGCCGGAGTCAGCCGCCGCTGGCGGTATTGATCGAGCGGTACTAGACATGCTCGCGCCATGGGAATGTGTTGATGCCGTGGCCGACATCCTCGCGCCGGGAGGTGTTCTGGTGTGTTATGTGGCCACAACAACGCAAATGTCCACAGTGGTGGAGGCATTGCGCCGACATGGCGGATTTCTTGAACCGACTTCTAGTGAATTGCTCGTGCGCACCTGGCATGTGGAGGGGCTGGCGGTCCGGCCTGATCACCGCATGATCGGCCACACCGGCTTTTTGGTGGTCACTCGACGACTGGCGCCAGGAGTCGTAGCACCTCCACGACGCCGCCGACCGGCCAAGGCTTCGACGGGGTCCGTTGGTGCCGTGCAGATCGGTACCGCAGTCGGTACTGAAGAAAGCGACGACGCCGAATCGTCGTAGGCGGCGTCGAGGGGCACCGTGGCTGGCAGCGCCGTCAAAAATGCCTGTCTTGTGAACCGGTCCTCATAGCGGGCGGCTCCATCAGTTGCCGACTGGACCTGCTGGTGCCGATGGCCCTGCCACCGCTTCGCCGGTGGCGATGTTCTCCACATGGATGCAACGCCCGGGACATTCCTGTGCCGATGCGATGACATCGCGAACCAAGTCTTCGCGCACCGGCGTTTTGGCGCCAGGTGCCAGCAGGAGTTCGTCGGTGTCATCTTTGACATACGCCAAACCGTCAAGATCCATTTCAAAGACCTCACGGGCGTACTGGACACACAGACCATCCCCGGTACACAGATCCTGATCAATCCACACCTGCAAAGTGGCAGCGGTGGTCGCAGGAGAATCTGTCTGGGGCGATTCGCTGGTCACCCTTGAACCCTAACAACGCAGCGTTGGTTGCGCCGGGTGGCATTTTGGGCGTGATCATTGGCGATAACGTCGGTAGGATGGCGGTAATAGTTGGTCGCCATGGCGTTGTGACCGGTCAGAGGGAGGGTTCTCCATGACCTCGGGACAGGATCCTGATGCCCGCCCTGACGACGCACAGGACGAGCCGGCGATGGCGGACTCGCGATCAGAGCGCGACTGGATGGCGGACATCTCCGCTCTGAGTGCTCAAAACCGCCGGCTGGTCTCCACTCTGCAGCAGGCCCGCGAACAGATCGTCACGCTCAAAGCCGAATTGGATCGTCTGGCTCAGCCGCCAGCTGGCTACGGCACCTTCATCGGTCACAACGACGATGCCACCGTTGATGTGTCCTTCAATAGTCGAAAGCTTCGCGTAACTGTCAGTCCTGAGGTCGAACGTGACGCCTTGGTCCCAGGCCAAGAAGTTGTTCTCAACGAGTCGATGAACATTGTCGCCGCCCGTCGCTATGAGCGCGTCGGCGAAATCGTCATGCTCAAGGAGATCCACGAGGACGGCGAGCGGGCTGTGGTTGTCGGCCATAGTGACGACGAGCGCGTCGTTCGGCTGTCTGAACCTTTGCTCCGCGAGCGCCTGCGTGCAGGAGACGCCCTGCTCTTCGACTCCCGATCTGGATATGTGGTCGAGCGGGTACCCAAATCTGAAGTGGAGGAGTTGGTCCTCGAGGAAGTTCCCGATATCGAATACGAGGACATCGGTGGGCTTCATGGACAGATTGAACTCATTCGTGACGCTGTGGAATTGCCCTACCTCCACCCACACCTGTTCACCGAGCATCATCTGCGTCCGCCGAAGGGAATCTTGTTGTACGGCCCGCCCGGTTGCGGCAAGACGCTGATCGCCAAAGCGGTCGCTCACTCGCTAGCTCGACAGGTGGCTCGCGCAACGGGACGCCCCGGAGGGCGCAGCTACTTCCTGAATATCAAGGGCCCGGAGTTGCTGAACAAGTATGTCGGCGAAACGGAACGCCACATCCGATTGGTATTTCAGCGGGCCCGCGAGAAGGCCAGCGAAGGCACCCCCGTGATCGTCTTCTTCGACGAGATGGACTC
>DPWC01000063.1 GCA_003529305.1 Actinomycetota bacterium | reverse complement strand
CGGATCGGCTTTTTTAGTCAGTCCGGTGCGTTAGGGATTGCCTTGCTAGAAACGGTGCGCCGCCGAGGGTTGGGGGTATCGACCTTCATCGGAGCGGGCAATCGTGCGGATGTCTCAGGCAACGATGTGCTGCAGTACTGGGAGGAAGATCCCGCGACTGATGTGGTGTTGCTCTACTTGGAGTCGATAGGAAACCCCAGAAAGTTCACCCGATTGGCGCGCCGCATCACCCGCAACAAGCCGATCGTGGCGATGAAGACCGGCGGTTCGCTGCAGGCTCGCCCCCTTGGTCATGAAGTGCGTCGAAGTTCGCTGCCACCGGCAGCACTTGATGCGCTCTTTGCGCAGTCCGGTGTCATTCAGACCGAAACCCTCAACCACCTCTTCGATGTCGCACAGGTACTCACTCTCCAGCCGTTGCCATCGGGGCGCACGGTGCGCATCATCGGAAACTCCGATGCCCTTGGCGTACTGGCCGCTGATGCCGCGCAGCAGCGGGGACTTACCGCGGAAGGTGCCACGACTTCTCTTGGGGCATCGGCGACATCGGAAAATTTCGATCAGGCTTTGACTCAGGCACTTGCGGACCCCACGGCCGATGCGATTCTGGCGATCTTTGTGCCACCGCTAAGTGCTGCGGGCGAAGGTGCTGTGGAAGCGATCGCGCGGGCCGGCGCATCGGAGACCAAGCCGGTTGTTGCGACGGTGGTGGGCGTGGGGCCAGATGGCGGCGGTTTGCTGGAATCGCTGATTCGTCGTGACGATGCAGGGGTGCCGCAGCCAGGGTCGGTGCCGGCCTATTTCTCGGTGGAAGAAGCCATCCGTGCGCTAGCCGGGGCCGCCGATTACGCCGACTATCGACGAAGTCCGGTCGGCGAAATGCCTGAATTCGATGACATTCGCCCCGGTGAGGCCCGCCGTCGGCTGGCTGACTTGGTGGCGACTTCAACGGCCGACGGTGATCTCACGGCGGAGCAGAGCTCTGCGGTGCTGGGTTGCTACGGCATTGAGGTCTGGCCAAGTGTGCGGGTCAGTACCGAAGATATGGCGGCAGAAACAGCTGAGCAGTTGGGATTCCCTGTGGGCCTGCGCGTCGATGATCTTGAAATTGGCGCGCGCGCGGACCTTGGTGGGCAACGGCTGAATCTGGAGAGTCCGGCAGCGGTACGCACCGCTTTTCGTCGACTTACCAATCGCTTCGGCCACCGGGTCGAGTCACTGGTGTTGCAGCGGATGACCCCGCCTGGAGTGGTGTGTACCTTGCGGGCGCACGATGACACTCTCTTTGGTCCAGTGATGTCCTTTGGTCTTGCCGGTGTGGCCACGGAACTCATGGGCGATCGCGGGTACGCGATTCCGCCGTTGACCGATGTGGATGCTGCTCGACTCGTGCGTACGCCGCGCACAGCGGCCATGCTCACCGGCGACACCGGGGCGCCACCGGTGGACCTGCCGGCGCTCGAGGATCTGGTCTTGCGCCTCTCGGCCTTGATCGATGACCACCCGCAGATCGCTGAGGTGACCCTGGAGCCCATCGTCGTGAGCCCGAACTCCATGGCCGTCCTGGCTGCGCGAATGCGGCTGACGCCCAAGGAGCGACGAGGCGAGGCGTTGGCTCGCCGACTCGCAGATTGAGCCCATCGCTGCGCTGCTAGCGTTCCGCGCGTGATCACGGATTCCCGGGGGCTTTGAGGTGGCGACAACGCTCGCCCAGATGCAGTCAGCCATCGAAAACAGTGGCTACTACCCGGGTCTGGTGATTGATGCGCTGGACACCGCACTGGCCGGTGAATCCGTTGAGGCCTATGTCGTGCAGCATGAGGCCACTTTCGATCGCGAGGAACTGCGCCGTCACATCACGGTGCTGGCCCTCACTCCGACGCGATTGATCGTGGGGCACACCGACGAGCATCCGGCCGACGAAGGATCGCCCACGCCATTTGCGACCTCAGGAACAGAGTCGGTCCGCCTGGAGAAGGTGGACTCCGTGGTGGTCACGCGCGTGGTGTCGGACCCCGCCACCTATGCGCCACACGCTGCGGTGCTGGAAGTTGTTCTGACGATCGGGTGGGGTGCGGTCAGTCGCATCGACCTAGAGCCGGCAGCGTGTCCGGACCCATCCTGCGAGGCCGATCACGGGTACACCGGCACCTCATCGAACGATGACTTCTCGTTGCGGGTCAGTGCAGCGGCCGACGGCGTCGATACGGTGGAGCAGGCGCTGTCCTTTGCCCAGTCACTGAGTGCGGCAACGGCCCGGGCGGCCCGCCACTAGAGGTACTGCGAGAGCACCGGCTTTGCGCGTTACTCGGAGGGCCGAGCGCCAAAGACAATGTCATCCCAGGACGGCACGGAGGCGCGACCTTTGCGCTTGGGGGCCGCGGGGCTCGTTGGCCGCGGGGTGTCATCCAGGCTGAGCTGCTCCGCCTCTGCAGGCTCGACATCCTCGTGCTCGACGACGGAGAGTTCCTCTTCGTCGATGACTTTCGGTGAAGTAACCGGCGCGACCTCTTCGCGCGGCACGATCGAGTGCACCGCCGCCAACAGGGGACGACCGCGCTGTGCGGGGTCAGGCTCGGCGGCGTCGGGATCGCTGAGCCAGCGGGCTTCGTCATCATCGGCCACAAGCGCCGATGTGCGTGAGTCGAAGGCCCAGTGCGCTGAGCGCTGCTCACGGCCAATGACGAAGTTGGCTTCAATGACCCACCGACCATCGTCGCGGCGCCATGACAGCCAGTTCACCGACGAGCGCTCGACGCCATGGGGAGTCAATCGCTCGGCGACGGCGTCGGACAGGGGAACATCGTTGGCGAAGTCTCGACGCAGCAGCGTTTCGAGTGCGCGCGCGATCATGTGGTCGCGCTCGGCCAGCACCGGTGAGGCGAAGCGCTCGACGACACCGCGATCAAGACCGGATTCAACGATGACATCGTCTACGGAGGCACCGGCCCGGATTCGGGCCTGGATCTCACGGGGGCGCATCGTCTCGTCCATCGCCAGCTTTCTGGTCAGTAGCGGGGGTGGTGAACCTACTCTGCGGCCGCCAACACGCCTAGAGGTAGGCCTTCTACGGCAACCTACGGGGGCGTAGGTTACGGTGGCGTAAGTTATTGCTGACCAGGGCTGCTGCAGGAGGAATCGTGACCGCGACGCTTGATCCCACGCCTGCGCCTGTGGGGCGCCCACGGGATTCCCGCATTGATGCAGAGGCTGCTGCCGCCTTCACCGATGTTGACATCCTGCGCGAATTGGAGCCGTTGGTCGCCCGCGAGGTGGACCGCCACATCGCCAAGCACAAGGACTGGCATCCCCATGACTATGTGCCGTGGGCGCAGGGGCGCAACTTTCCGATGCTCGGTGGCGAGGCTTGGGAAGTTGGCCAATCACAACTGACCGAAGAGATTCGCACCGCATTGGTGGTCAACCTGCTCACCGAGGACAACCTGCCGAGTTATCACCACGAGATCGCCACGATCTTTCGCGGTCAGGGTGCATGGGGGGAGTGGGTGCACCGGTGGACGGCCGAAGAGGGCCGACACAGCGTTGCGATGCGCGACTACCTCATTGTCACCAGGGCGGTCGATCCTGAGGCGTTAGAGCGGGCCCGCATGGTGCACATGTCCACGGGGTTTGCCAGCGACCATGGTGATCAATTGCTTCATGGCTTGGCGTATGTCTCTTTTCAGGAGCTGGCCACGCGGGTGGCGCACCGCAACACCGGCCATTTGTCGAATGAGCCCCTGTGTGATCAATTGATGCAGCGCATCGCCTTGGATGAGAACCTCCACATGCTCTTCTACCGCAATGTGTTGGCAGGGGCGATGGATCTGGCTCCTGATCAGACTCTGGCCGCGGTGTATGACGTGGTGACGAAGTTCCAAATGCCGGGTCACAGCATCGATGGCTTCGCCCGCAAGTCGTTGCAGATGGCGCTCGTGGGCGTCTATGACGCGCGGCAGCACTTGGACGATGTATTGATGCCCATCCTTCGCCAGTGGAAGGTCTTTGAGCGCACGGACTTCTCACCGGCGGGCGAGGCGACGCGCGAGAACTTGGCGGAGTTTCTGGCGGAACTCGAGGCACAAGCCGCCAAGTTCGAGCAGATGCGTGACGCGCGTAATGAACGGCGTGCGCGAAAGGCCGAGGCTTCGAACTAGTCGATGCGTCGCAGGTGAGCGCGATAGCGATGCCCATTGGCGACATAG
>DPWC01000155.1 GCA_003529305.1 Actinomycetota bacterium | reverse complement strand
CGACTCAAGCAGCAACTGGGTCGCGAGGGAATTGAATTCGTTGAGGTGGACATCGAGCAGGTTCCCGATGCTGCGGCGCTCGTCGAGTCGGTCAACGGCGGTAACCAAACGGTGCCGACAGTGGTCTTTCCCGATGGCAGTGCGGCCACCAACCCGAGTGTGAAGGACATTAAGCAGCGTCTGGGATTGTGATCATGCTCGACAGTGACGATGTCCTATCGGGCTTAGATCCCGAGCAACGGGCCGTGGCCTGTGCACCGCTGGGGCCAGTTGTTGTTCGTGCCGGCGCAGGTACTGGCAAGACGCGAGCAATTACCCACCGCATCGCCTATTTGGTGCATGCCGGTCTTGTGCCAGCTGAGCAGATCATGGCCTTGACCTTCACCACGCGCGCTGCCGGCGAGCTAGCAATTCGGCTCCGCGCACTAGGTGTTCCCGGAGTGCAGGCGCGCACCTTCCATTCGGCGGCACTGCGGCAGCTCAACCACTTCTGGCCCCACGAAGTCGGCGGCGCGATGCCCACTGTGACGCCGTCTAAGAGTGCACTCGTCACAGCAGCTTTGCGCCGCCTCGGAGTTTCGGCCAATGCCGCGACTATTGGTGACATTGCCGGTGAGATCGAATGGGCAAAGTCCATGGTGATGACACCGACCCAATACGCGCAGAAAGCCGACGACCGAGCTGCGCCACTGACGCAGGTTCCTTTCGGACAAGTCTTTGCCGCCTATGAGAACGAAAAACTCGCCCGAGGTCAGATTGACTTCGAAGATGTCCTGCTGCTGGCGACAGCGCTGATGGAAGAAGACGGTTCTGCTGCCGAAGAAGTTCAGCAGCGATATCGCCACTACATCGTCGATGAATACCAAGATGTCAGCCCGCTGCAGGAACGGTTGTTGTCTGCCTGGTTGGGGGACAGTCGGTCATTGACGGTGGTGGGCGATGCCGCGCAGACGATCTACTCATTCGCCGGTGCTACCTCACAATTTCTGGACTCTTTCTCGCGCCGTTTCCCCACCGCGCAGAGTTTTGAACTCTTCCGTGACTATCGATCCACCAGTGAAGTCGTGGCCGTCGCCAATGCACTTCTCTTGGCACCGCAATGGCAGGGGGCCAGCACAGCGGTGCGCTTGGAGGCGCAGCGAGGTTCCGGCCCGCTACCGCGGCTGCTTCCCAGTGGGCCCGATGGCGAGGCCGGTGATGTCGCCCGCCGCATCCAGGAGCAGCAGCAGGCCGGCACCGCGTTGTCAGACATAGCGGTGCTGTTTCGCACCAACGCACAGTCAGCCACTATCGAAGAGGCGCTGGCCCAGGCGGACATCGCCTACACCGTGCGCGGCAGCGAGCGCTTTTTCGATCGTGCAGACATCAAGCGAGCGATGACGCTGATCCGCGGTGCGGCTCGTGCCGGTGTGGCGGCGGAGTCATCGGATGCCGTGCTTGATGACATTGTGCGGGCCCTTGAAGCGATGGGCTGGAGCCCAAGCCAGGAAGCGGCTGCTCGATCGGGTGCTCTTGGTCTGGCTGCGCGCGAGTCATGGGAAGCCGTCGCCGCTTTGGTCAGTGCGGCGCGCGATCTGGTGCAGACGGATCCGAGCATGACCGTCGTTGGCGTGTATGCCGCCTTAGAGAAGCGAGCCAACGATCATCATGGCTCGGCGGTCGAGGGAGTCACTTTGGCGACGCTGCACGCCGCCAAGGGTTTGGAGTGGAAATGCGTCCACCTCATCGGACTCAATGAAGGCCTGATGCCGCTGGTGCACGCCCGCACTCAGGAACACATCGATGAGGAGCGGCGCCTGCTTTATGTCGGCATCACTCGAGCCCAAAGTGACCTGCTGTTGTCCTGGGATGCGCAGAAGCCTCGTTCGCGATTCCTCAGCGACATCGAAACCGCAGTCGCCTCCAGCTCGGCGGCCAGTCCAGCGACTAGTCCAGCGGCGGATTGAGACTGGCCACCATCAACGCTTTGATGGTGTGCATCCGGTTCTCCGACTGATCAAAGATCACCGGGGCATGAGCTTCGAACACGCTGTGACTGATTTCGACCCCATCAAGGCCGAAGCGCTGGTGCACTTTCTCGCCGATGGCGGTGCGCCGGTCGTGGTAGGCCGGCAGGCAATGCAACACAGAGGTGTTGGCGTTGCCGGTGCGTGCCAGCAGTTTGTCGTCAACGCGATACGGCTTCAACGCGGCCACCCGCTCGGCCCATACCTCGTCAGGCTCACCCATCGACACCCAGACATCGGTGGAGACAAAGTCCGCACCTTTAAGCGCGGTATCTGGGTCGTCGGTGACGGTCACGGTGGCGCCCGATCGAGCGGCAAGGGCCTGGGCGGTGGCAATGACGGACTGTTCCGGCTGCAAACCGGTGGGTGCCAAGAGTCGAACATCCATTCCCAGCAGCGCGCCCGTGATGAGCGTGGAGTTGCCCATGTTGTTGCGAGCGTCGCCGACATAGGTGTGCACGATGGCATCAAGGGGCTTGGAGCTGTGTTCGCGCATCGTTAGAACATCAGCCAGCATTTGCGTGGGATGAAAGCGATCGGTCAGCCCATTCCACACGGGAACGCCAGCAAAGCGAGACAACTCTTCGACGGCTTCTTGAGAATGGCCACGGAATTGAATGCCGTCATACATCCGACCAAGAACTCGAGCGGTGTCGGCGAGAGATTCCTTGTGGCCAATCTGGGTGCCGTCGGGTGACAGATAAGTGGTGTGGGCGCCTTGATGCGCGGCAGCAACCTCGAAGGCTGCTCGGGTGCGCGTGGAGGTCTTCTCAAAAATCAGCGCGATGGTCTTGCCCGTCAGCCGAGGCTGCTCGGTTCCGGCCCGCCGATCGGCCTTGAGTGCTGCGGCATAGGCCACTAGGGCGATGAAGTCCTCAGCGCTGCAGTCCTGCTCCTTGAGCAGGCTGCGTCCCTTCCATTGCTGGAGCACTTCTCCTCCTCCCATGTCACTCATCGTCGCACCTTGTGGTGGCACTGCGTCCCTGAAAGCGACGACCCGCCGTCCCCGAGGGATCGGCGGGCCGTCGATGCTGACGGGTCGTCAGATCAGAGCGGACGCACCGCGTCGGCCTGGGGACCCTTGGGGCCCTGAACGGTCTCGAACTCAACGAGCTGACCGTCATTCAGGCTGCGGTAGCCGTCCGTCTGGATGGCGGAGAAGTGGACAAACACATCGGGACCATTCTCGGTGGCGATGAAGCCGAAACCCTTCTCGGCGTTGAACCACTTCACTGTGCCTTGCTGTGGCATGTTTCTTTATCTTCCTTACTCGGGTGACGATCACACCTCGTGATCGCCGGTCGGTGCTGAGTTGCCGTTCCGCGAGTCGGGAAAACCGCCAAGCTGAGCCGAACATCCAGGTCTGCGACCGCCTCAAAAGTAGCACGGAGCCGCTTTGGCCCCAGCGGTGGCTGCGGAATAGGCCCTGAGGCAATCAGCGACACATCGGCAGCGAGGCGATCGTGTAACCACGGTCGTGCAGGCCACGAAGAATCGCCCGGGTGGCCGCCACGGTCTGCCGACGATCGCCACCGCCGTCATGCATCAGCACGATACTTCCGTTGCGCACATTTCCCAGGGTGCGCCGAACGATGACCCGTGCCCCGGGGAGTGCCCAATCTCGGGTGTCGATCGTCCAGATGATCATGGACTGACGGCGCTGCGTGCTGATCCGGCGCACGAGCGTGTTGAAGCCGCCATAGGGGGGTCGTTCACATCGAGGTTGCGGCAGACCTTGTGCCGTGATGGCGGCGTCGGTTCGACGAAACTGACTGCGCACTTGGGCGGGCGAGAGCCGCGTCAGCAGGGGGTGATTCCAACTGTGATTTCCGACGAGGTGTCCGTCGTTGCGGATACGCCGCAGAGTCGCCTCACGCGTGCGAACCTGACTACCCACGACGAAGAAGGTGGCATTCGCGCGGTACGCCTTGAGTAAATCCAGAATCTTTGGTGTGTAGCGCGACGGGCCGTCGTCGTAGGTGAGGTAGACGACTCGACTAGTCGATGCTGTCGGTCCCGTGAACACCGGGCGCGTCAAAGTTGTTGCGGCACTGGTGCGTAGTTGAACGGGCTCGGCAGCGACGGCATTGGCCGACGAGGTCACGGCACCGAGTGCGGGCTCCGATGACCCGCCGACCGTCGAACCCACGACGGCAAGCAGCAGGAGTGCACCAGCAGCGCTGATGGCTGCCGTGGTGCGGGGAAGCACGCCCATATCGACAGCCTAGGCAGCCGGCCAGCGGCCGCGCAGGCCGTCGGGGCCTCCCTACGATGGGCACATGGCCTCATCCGAGAACGCACCCCGAGCGATTGATGCGATGGATGCGCCTGAAGGGCTGCCCGATGGCGGCGGGTCGGGCAC